>JALWLM010000166.1:0-16148 GCA_027084145.1 Crocinitomicaceae bacterium
ATTGTTATCGGTCAAGCTTGTGAGTTTGACTATTCAGGTTCTCAAGCCTCTAGATCCTTACGTGAAGAAGGAATAGAAGTAACCTTGATTAATTCAAATCCGGCTACAATTATGACCGATAAGGTGACCGCAGATAATGTTTATTTGGAACCTCTTACTCCTGATAGTATTCGGATGATTTTAGAAAAACATAAAATAGATGCTGTATTACCAACAATGGGGGGGCAAACAGGATTAAACTTATGTATTAAATGCGATGAATTAGGTATCTGGGAGGAGTTTGGTGTGAAAATTATAGGAGTAGATATTGATGCTATTGAAATAACAGAGAACAGAGAGGCATTTAGAGAGTTGATGAATAAAATAGGTGTGTCGATGGCACCACAAAAACCGGCTAGATCCTTTTTGCAAGGAAAAGAAATTGCTCAAGAGTTCGGTTTTCCTCTTTGTGTCAGATCTTCTTACACACTGGGAGGAGCGGGAGCATCTATTGTACACGACCCTGAGGAGTTTGATACATTATTGGAAAGAGGCTTACAACTTTCACCGATTCATGAAGTGATGATTGACAAAGCTTTATTGGGATGGAAAGAATATGAATTGGAATTGTTAAGAGATAAAAATGACAATGTTGTTATTATCTGTTCGATTGAAAATTTTGATCCGATGGGAATCCATACGGGAGACTCCATTACCGTTGCGCCGGCAATGACCTTATCTGATACAACATTTCAGAAAATGCGGGATATGGCAATCAAAATGATGCGTTCCGTAGGAAATTTTGCGGGCGGCTGTAATGTTCAGTTTGCGGTTTCTCCGGATGAAAAAGAAGAAATCATTGCAATAGAGATTAATCCTAGGGTCTCCCGTTCATCAGCTTTAGCGTCAAAAGCAACAGGTTACCCGATTGCTAAAATTGCTTCAAAATTAGCTATAGGTTATACTTTAGATGAATTAAAAAATCAAATAACAAAGACAACATCAGCGCTTTTTGAACCGACATTAGATTATGTGATAGTTAAAATACCTCGTTGGAACTTTGATAAATTCAAGGGAGTAGATAGAACTTTAGGGTTGCAAATGAAATCGGTGGGAGAGGTAATGGCAATAGGTCGTTCTTTTCAAGAAGCATTGCAAAAAGCATGTCAGTCATTAGAGATTAAAAGAAACGGATTAGGTGCAGATGGTAAAGAGTTGACCAACCAAAATCAAATTTTAGAAAGTTTGGAGAATCCTAGCTGGAACCGTTTATTCCATATTTATGATGCGATTAAATTAGGAATTCCATTTAAAACAATTCAGGAGAAAACAAAAATTGATGATTGGTTCTTACGTCAAATTGAGGACTTGATAAAATTAGAACGAAGAATAGAAAAAGAAACGCTCGATTCAATTTCAAAAGAATTATTATTTGAAGCAAAACAAAAAGGGTATGCTGATCGTCAAATTGCTCATCTTTTGAGATGTTTGGAATCGGAAGTGCATAAAAAAAGAGAAGAGTTTGGAATTCGCCGAGTATATAAGTTAGTAGATACTTGTGCAGCAGAATTTAAAGCGGAAACCCCGTATTATTATTCGACTTTCGAATATGAGAATGAAAGTGAGGTTTCGAATAAGAAAAAAGTGATTATTTTAGGTTCGGGACCTAATCGTATAGGACAAGGTATTGAATTTGATTATAGTTGTGTTCATGGTGTTATCGCTGCCAAAGAAGAAGGCTACGAAACAATCATGATTAATTGTAATCCCGAAACGGTTTCCACGGACTTTGATACAGCAGATAAACTTTATTTTGAACCTGTTTTCTGGGAACATATTTACGATATCATTAAACATGAAAAACCTGAAGGAGTCATTGTTCAATTAGGTGGACAAACAGCTTTAAAATTGGCTGAAAAGCTTGAACGATACGGGATTAAAATATTTGGAACATCTTATGATGCATTAGACTTAGCAGAAGATAGAGGAAGGTTCTCAAAAGTATTAAAAGAAATGGGAATCCCTTATCCTGAATTTGGCGTGGTTCAAAGTGCAGAACAAGCCTTGGAATTGGCAGATGAATTAGGTTTTCCATTACTTGTTCGACCTT
This sequence comes from Crocinitomicaceae bacterium, assembly GCA_027084145.1. Classification (GTDB taxonomy): domain Bacteria; phylum Bacteroidota; class Bacteroidia; order Flavobacteriales_D; family Crocinitomicaceae; genus UBA4466. The sequence continues at coordinate 2,090 of JALWLM010000166.1, forward strand.
CTTATGTGTTGGGAGGACAAAAAATGAAAATTGTGATTAATAAAGAGGAGCTGGAACATCATGTGGTTGACATTTTAAGAGATATGTCCGAAAATCAAATTTTGTTGGACCACTTCTTAGGAGGAGCAATAGAAGCAGAGGCAGATGCGATTTGTGACGGGGAAGATGTCTATATCATAGGTGTCATGCAACATATCGAACCGGCAGGGATTCACTCAGGAGATTCTTATGCGGTATTGCCTCCGTATAATTTAGGAGATTTTGTGATGGAACAAATTAAAGATATTACTCGTAGAGTCGCTCTTAAATTGAATACGGTTGGTTTAATAAATATTCAATTTGCCATTAAAGATGATAAAGTTTATGTGATTGAAGCCAACCCGAGAGCTTCCAGAACGGTTCCATTTATAGCAAAAGCTTATGATGAACCTTATGTTAAGTATGCGGTAAAAGTCATGTTGGGAGAAAAGAAATTGAAAGATTTTGATTTCAATCCAAAACGACGTGGCTATGCAGTTAAAATACCTGTTTTCTCATATGAGAAATTCCCTGAAGTAAAGAAAGAATTAGGTCCTGAAATGAAGTCAACAGGAGAAGCTATTCAATTTATAGATTCATTGAAAGATCCATTCTTCTTAAAGATTTACTCGGAAAGAAATATGCATTTATCAAGGTAATGATTGTAGAAGCAAGTATTGTAGGGTTCGTTAAAACTTTATTGATAATTATAGGAAGTTTCACCGTGTTAAGGTTTATGGGTCGTTGGATGACTGCTAAACGTGAAGAAGAGGAAAGAAAAAGGCAAAACAGATAAATCACTTATGCACCGTTATTTATTTTTATTGGTCGCTTTAGTTCTTTTTTCTTTTGGCAAAGAGAGAAAGATTGTTCTTCTAAACAAATTGGTTGATCAATGGCATGAAGCTGCATCAAAAGCAGATTTTGACAACTATTTTTCCTTAATGGATGACGATTTTGTTTTTTTAGGAACTGCTCCGGGTGAAAGATGGACAAAAAAAGAATTTGCGTCTTTTTCAAAACCTTATTTTGATAAGGGACAAGCATGGAGTTTTAAAGCAAAACATCGAAATTGGAATTTTTCACGAAACGGTAAGGTGGCATGGTTTGACGAGGTGCTGGATACATGGATGGAGGATTGTAGAGGTTCCGGAGTAATGATTAAGAAAAAAAGGAAATGGCGACTCGTTTTTTATAATTTGACAGTACTTATTGAAAATGAAAAAATAAAGGAGTTTATAGAATTGAGAAGAAGACAGTATTAAATTTTTTCTTTTAGAAACGATTTTCAGTAATTCTTATTTGTTTAAAAACAGCCGGTAAATTTATTGGAATACCTTATTATTGCTGCAAAAAAAATCAACCGACATTTTTTGGCATAATGAAGTTTTAATTTTGCATTGTATTGATGAATCTGCTTCAAATGAAAAGTCATTCAAAACAAGGTTTAGAGTTGGAAATTATTTGTGGAAAATTATTTTTTTCGGACTACAAAATCGGAGAGGATAATCATTACATTTACTTCGTAAAATCACTCTTTTATGTATCTTATATTTGACACGGAAACTACAGGACTTCCCAAAAATTGGAATGCACCATATACGGACACCGATAATTGGCCGAGAGTTGTTCAAATTGCATGGCAACTTCATGATGAATATGGAAAACTAATAAAGGCGAAAGATTATATCATTCGTCCGGATGGTTTTGATATTCCGTATGATTCGGAAAAAGTGCATGGGATTTCTACCGAATTGGCAGAGGCGGTAGGACATGATCTTCAAACAGTTTTACAAGAATTTAAAGAAGATTTTGAAAAAGCTCATTTTATTATAGGACATAACTTAGAGTTTGATGTCAATGTAACCGCGTGTGAATATGTACGATTAGGAGAAAGAGAACCTTCTTTAGTTACAAAGAAGATTTTAGATACTTGTACGGAAGTAACAGCCAATCTTTGTCAAATACCGGGAGGTAGAGGGGGAAGATTTAAGCTTCCGACATTGACAGAGTTGTATCAATACCTTTTTGATGAAAATTTTGTAGAAGCACACAACGCGACAGCAGATGTTGAGGCGACAACAAGAGCTTTTTTCGAACTTATCCGAAGAGAAGTTTTTACGCAAGAAGAATTAGAACAAGAAGATTTTTACTTTGTAAAGTTTAAAGAGATAAATCCCGAACCTATAAAATTGGTAGGGTTAAAACATCTTAATTTAAAAGAAGAAAGTGCTCGTTTCAAAAGGGAAAAGCAAGTTGATGAAGAGCCGTCAATCAGCAAAGAAGATGCAACAGAGATTTTAAAACAATATAGTTTTGCCCACCTTCACAATCATACACAATTCTCCATTCTCCAATCGACAATTGATATTCCAAGACTTGTTGCTAAGGCAGGAGAAGAGAACATGAAAGCCGTAGCTCTGACAGATACAGGAAGTTTAATGGGGGCATTTCAGTTTGAGAGAGAAGTGGCTTCCTATAACAAAGAGATTCAGAAAAAAAGAGAAGAAGCTATTGAAAAAGGAGAGTCATTTACACAAAATGAAATCCTTCCGATTATCGGTTGTGAATTCTACGTTTGTAAAGATTTACGAAATAAGAAAGTAAAAGATAATGGGTATCAAGTTGTATTCTTAGCAAAGAATAAGAGAGGATATCAGAACCTTATTAAATTATCCTCTATTTCTTATACGGAAGGAATGTATTATGTACCTAGAATTGATAAAAGTGTTATTGAACAATATAAAGATGATTTGATTGTCCTTTCCGGAAATTTAAATGGAGAAATACCATCTCTAATTTTAAATACGGGGGAAAAACAAGCAGAGGAAGCATTATTGTGGTGGAAATCTGTTTTTGGAGATGATTTTTACATTGAATTGATGCGCCACGGACAAGAAAATGAACAGAGGGTTAATGAAACATTAATTCGTCTGGCTAACAAGCACAATATTAAACTTGTTGCCACAAATAATACCTATTATTTAACGAAGGAGGAGGCGGAAACCCATGATTTACTTTTGTGTGTAAGAGACGGAGAACTGATTTCTACACCAAAAGGAAGAGGAAGAGGATATCGTTACGGATTAGAGAATGAGGAGTATTATTTTAAGTCACAAGATGAAATGAAAGAATTGTTTTTGGATCTTCCACAGGCAATTCAAACGATAGATGAGATTATCAATAAATGCGAAGCATATACATTAGCAAGGGATGTTCTTTTACCGGCTTTCGAGATACCGGAAGAGTTCCAAGACGAAAGGGATAAGGAAGACGGAGGAAAACGAGGTGAAAATAATTATTTGAGACATCTCACTTACGAAGGTGCAAAGGAACGTTATAAAGAAATTACCGAAGAAATTAAGGAACGTTTAGATTTTGAATTAGATGTTATTGCAAAGACAGGTTATCCCGGGTATTTTTTGATTGTGCAGGATTTCTGTAGAGCAGCAAGAGAAATGGGGGTTTCGGTTGGACCGGGACGTGGTTCTGCGGCAGGTTCTGCGGTTGCCTATTGTATCGGGATTACTAATGTGGATCCGATTAAGTACGATTTACTATTTGAGCGTTTTTTGAATCCCGATAGAATCTCAATGCCGGATATTGATATAGACTTTGATGATGAAGGGAGAGGAAAAGTCATCGATTGGGTAATTGAAAAGTATGGAGCCAATCAAGTGGCACAAATCATAACCTATGGTACAATGGCTGCTAAGTCGTCAATTCGTGATTGTGCAAGGGTGTTGGATTTACCTTTGTCGGAAGCGGATTATTTAGCAAAATTGGTTCCGGGGACAATGAGTTTAAAAAAGATTTTTTCATTAAGTGATGATGAACTTCGTGAAAAGCTAGGGAATCAAGATGATTTTGAAAAGGCTAAAACTTTACAACGAATTGCACAAGGAAATGACCTGCAGGCTAAGGTGATTAATCAAGCAAGAAGATTAGAGGGCTCATTAAGAAATACCGGAATTCATGCCTGTGGGGTAATTATTACGCCCGGAGATATAACCAATTTTGTTCCTGTTGCTTTGGCAAAAGATTCGGACATGTACTGTACTCAATTTGATAACTCTGTTGTGGAAAGTGCAGGGCTGTTAAAAATGGATTTCCTCGGATTAAAAACATTGACGCTTATAAAACATGCTGTAGCAAATGTAAAAGAGAGAAGTGGAGAGGAGTTGGACCCAGATCATTTTCCTTTGGATGATGAAAAGACGTATGAACTTTTTCAAAGAGGAGAAACAGTTGGTGTATTCCAATATGAATCGGATGGAATGCAAAAATACATGAGGGATTTAAAACCTACGGTTTTTGCCGACTTAATCGCTATGAATGCATTATATCGACCGGGACCATTAGAATATATTCCGTCTTTTATCCGAAGAAAACACGGCGAGGAAGAAATTACTTATGATTTAGATGCTTGCGAAGAATATTTAGCCGAAACCTACGGAATTACAGTTTATCAAGAGCAAGTGATGTTGCTATCTCAGAAGTTGGCAGATTTTACAAAAGGTGAAGCGGATACCTTGCGAAAAGCAATGGGAAAGAAACAAAAACATGTACTGGAAAAGATGAAACCTCTTTTTATGGGAAGAGGTGAGAAAAACGGACATGCCCTTGATAAATTAGAAAAAATTTGGAAGGACTGGGAAGCATTTGCTTCTTATGCGTTCAATAAATCTCATTCGACTTGTTATGCTTGGGTTGCTTATCAGACAGCTTATTTGAAAGCGAATTATCCCGCCGAATACATGGCTTCTGTTTTAAGTAACAATATGAACGATATTAAACAGGTATCCTTTTTCATGGAGGAATGTAGAAGAATGGGGATTCCTGTATTAAGTCCGGATGTGAACGAATCAAATTATCATTTTACAGTAAATAAAGAAGGCGCTATACGTTTTGGATTGGGAGCAATAAAAGGTTTAGGACGGGGTCCGGTAGAGGAAATCATTAGAAGCAGAACGGAGAATGGTCCTTTTCAAAATCCATTTGACTTTGTAAAGCGGGTAAGTCTAAGAATTGTCAATAAAAAAGCGATTGAGAGTTTAGTTTATGCCGGAGGTTTTGATTCATTTAAAGGAATTCACAGGGCTCAATATTTTGAGAAAGATAGAAACGGAAAAGTTTTTATTGAGAATTTATTGAGATACGGGAATAATTTTCAAGATGCCGAAAGTTCCAATCAAATGTCACTTTTTGGTGAAAGCACAGGGGTAACGATGCCTGAACCTGAGGTTCCAAAAACAGAAGAATGGGGAAGTGTTTACGCAATGAACAAAGAAAAAGAGGTAGTTGGAATTTATATTTCAGGGCATCCGTTAGATGATTTTAAGTTAGAAATCAATTCATTCTGTAACGGAACAGTTTCGATGTTAAACGAAATGGATAAACACCTTAACAAAGATGTACGAATAGCTGCAGTTATCACAGAAGCAGAAGAAAGAACAACGAGAAGAGGCGACCCGTTTGGAACGATTGTGATAGAAGATTATGATGCTTCTTACAAAATATTCTTGTGGAGAGAAAATTTCTTGAAATACAAACATTTATTACAGCCGAATACTTTTGTTGTAGTAGAAGGGAGAATAGAAGTTCCTCCAAGAAGAAAAGAAGTGGAATTGACGGTTAGGAATATTTATTTATTACACAATCTAAGAGAGCAGAAAACAAAGCGTTTAATAATTGATCTTCAATTATCTCAATTAAATAATGATTTGATCAATGAGCTTAATGACCTTTTTTTCAAACATAAAGGGAGAAGTAGAGTTCACTTTAATGTCATTGATTCGGTTAATGAGCTTAAAGTTTCTATGCCTTCGCGGAGTTTATCGGTTGATGTAAGTAATGAGCTTATCAAAACATTGGAAAGAAATCATATTGCTTTTCGGTTAAGCGATAAAGATTTATAATAATTGATGATTAAAAAAAATAATAGCGAGTTAAATTTAACTCGCTATTATTTTAATGTTAATCTTTCAAATCAAATCTATCCAGATTCATTACCTTCGTCCATGCATGAACAAAATCTTTAATAAATTTTTCTTTTGCATCGTGGCTTGCATATACTTCCGAAATTGCTCGGAGTTCAGAATTGTGTCCAAAGATTAAATCTGCTCTGGTTGCTTTCCATTTAACCTTGTCTGTATCACGTTCTTTTCCTACAAATTTCATTTTGTCATCTGAAACTGGAGTCCAGTAGGTATTCATATCTAATAAATTGATAAAAAAATCATTACTTAAAACACCAGGATTATTTGTTAATACACCTTCATCGGAATTATTATAATTCACATTTAATACTCTTAATCCTCCTATCAAAACAGTCATTTCTGGTGCAGTTAAAGTAAGTAATTGGGCTTTGTCAATGAGAAGTTCTTCAGTTGTAAGTGTGTATTTCTTTTTTTGATAATTTCTAAATCCATCGGCTATTGGCTCTAGTACAGCAAAAGACTTGATGTCAGTTTGTTCTTGTGTTGCATCTGTTCTACCAGGAGTAAATGGAACTTCTATATCAAATCCCGCTTTTTTTATTGATTCTTCAAGAGCAGCATTTCCTCCAAGAATAATCAAATCAGCTATTGAAACTTTTTTCGATTTGTTATTGTTGTTGAATTTTTCCTGAATTCTTGCATAAGTATTTAGTACTTTTTTTAACTGTACGGGATTGTTGACTTCCCAATTAATTTGAGGTTCTAATCGAATTCGGGCTCCATTTGCCCCACCTCTTCTATCAGAACCTCTGTATGTAGATGCAGATGCCCAAGCCGTCTTGATAAGCTCATTATAAGGAATATTTGAGCTTAAAATTTCCTCTTTTAATTTGATGATATCTCTTTTTGAGATTAAATTATAATTTGCAGCAGGAATAGGATCTTGCCATATAAAATCTTCTTTTGGTACTTCCGGTCCCAGATAAGTAGATTTTGGTCCCATATCTCTGTGTGTCAATTTAAACCATGCTTTAGCAAAAGTTTCATCAAACAGTAAAGGATTATCTATAAATTTTTGACATATTTTTCTGTATTCGGGATCAAATTTCAACGCTAAATCTGATGTTAGCATCGTAGGTCGGTGTCTTTTGCTTTTATCAAAAGCATCAGGAAATATTTCTCCAACATCTTTAGCAACCCATTGTTTAGCTCCTGCAGGACTTTCTATTAATTCCCATTCATTTTCAAACAATGTTGTTAGAAAAGCATGACTCCATCTTGTAGGAGTAGGGGTCCAAATAACTTCTAGTCCGGAAGAGATAGCGTCTTTCCCTTTTCCGGATTTGTATGAACTTTTCCATCCTAACCCTTGTTCCTCTATGCTTGCAACTTCAGGGGCCTCACCAACATGATCGACAGGTCCAGCTCCATGTGTTTTTCCAAAAGTATGACCGCCTGCAATTAAAGCAACAGTCTCTTCATCATTCATTCCCATTCGGGCAAATGAAATCCGTATATTTTTAGCAGAAGCCAAAGGATCGGGGTTACCGTTAGGGCCTTCCGGGTTAACATAAATTAACCCCATTTGAACAGCAGCTAGAGGGTTTTCAATATCCACATCAAATTCACCTTTTTCGTTTAGCCTTCTAGACTCCAACCAATCACTTTCATTACCCCAGTAAATATCATCCTGCGGTTCCCAAACATCTTCACGTCCTCCGGCAAATCCTATTGTTTTGAAACCCATTGATTCTAATGCAACATTTCCAGTTAAGATCATTAAATCTGCCCAAGAAATCTTTTGACCGTATTTTTGTTTTACAGGCCATAATAATCTTCTTGCTTTATCAAGGTTTATATTATCCGGCCAGCTATTCTGAGGTGCAAAGCGTTGCAAGCCCATTCTAGTGCCTCCTCTTCCGTCTCCGGTTCTATAGGTGCCTGCACTATGCCAAGCCATTCTAATGAACAGAGGACCATAATTTCCATAATCTGCAGGCCACCAGTCTTGAGATTCTGTCAGTATTTTTTTTATATCTTCTTTTAATTGAAAATAATCCAATTGATTAAATGCTTCCTTATAACTGAAATCTTTAGATAAAGGATTTGTTTTTTCTGAATTTTGAGAAAGTATTTTCAGATTTAATTTGTTGGGCCACCAATCATTATTTGATTTTATGATTGAAACACGTTCTTTTTTATGTTTTTTGTCAAAACCAAAAGGACATCCGTTTTCTTTTTCTTTCATAGCGTTTTTATTTTTAATGTTACACGATCCTAGTACTAATAGAGAAGTGATACTGAGAGTTAATATTTTTTTCATTGTTGTTTTTTTATGGTTTTAGGCAAAATTAAGACGATTATTTTATAAATAAAAACTATATTTGCGATGTTAATATTGACAGTATCAATAATAATTGTTTTTATTATGAATATTCAACAGTTTCAATATGTTTTAGCAGTTGCGGATTCTAAAAATTTTGAAGAAGCTGCAGAAAGGTGTTTTGTAACACAATCGACTTTAAGTACGATGATAGGTCGTTTAGAAGATGAACTTAGGATAAAAATATTTAATAGAAAAACAAAACCTGTATCTATCACGGATGAAGGGCAAAAAATCATAGAAAGATTAAGAATTATCAATAATGAAATTTTAATTTTAGAGGATATGGTACAAGAATTAAAAGGAGAGATGAAAGGAGAGCTTAAAATCGGAGTGATTCCTACCGTTGCTCCTTATTTATTACATTTGTTTGTGCCTGAATTTTCTCAAAGATTTCCGGAAATAAAGATATTGATAAAGGAAATTACGACTTCTCAAATCATAGAATCACTTAAAAACAGGTCTTTGGATGTAGGAATATTAGCCTTACCGATAAGAGATAAAGAATTAGAGGAGTATGAATTATATACCGAACCTTTTTTTGTTTATGATTATAGAAATAATCAATTACACACTACTAAGATTTCAATGAATGATTTAGACTACTCTAAATTATGGTTGTTACAAGAAGGACATTGTTTACGGACACAAGTATTTGAGATTTGTGAACGTTCAAATAAACATTTAAAAAACAAGTTGAATGTAGAGTTTGAATCGGGTTCTATGGATAGCTTGTTGCGGTTTACAAAATTTAATAAAGGAATGACAATAATTCCCTTTTTATCTTCGGTTGATTTTTCTGATAAAGATAAATCTCATATCGTAGAATTTAAAGAACCTGTACCTTCTCGTGCTATAGGGTTATTAACGCATAATTTTTTTGTAAAGAAAAGGCTTTTAAAGGAATTAAAAAGAATCATTCAAAGTTCGGTAAAAGAATTACTACCGAAAATAGAGAAAATGGAAATTATAAAACCGTTATAAAGAATAAACAGCATCATAATTTCCCTGTTATTTTATAAGCTAAATATCCAACGGTTTCTTTGAGAAGTTTATTCCAAAGACGGAAGTTATCACTTTCGGGAACGATTACTTCATCCCAAGAAAGTGGTTGAGCATATAAGTCCGTTGAAAATGGCGTACAGTATATACCTTGTTTTTCAAAACAAGCAAGAGCCCTTTTCATGTGTATTCCCGAAGTAACAAGGATAAATTTAGAAAAATGAGGGTAAGATTGACGAAGAATTTGAGCTGTAAACTTTGCATTTTCATAAGTATTGATTGACCTTTCTTCCGTTATAATATCCTCTTTGGGAATTCCCCATTGAATAAGCAACTCTTTAACTTGTCGTGCTTCCTGTAAACCTTTATCTATGAGATGTCCGTTATCTCCTGTTATTAACAATTTGTCCACTTTCTTGGAATGATATAAAGTAAGTGCTTGAATCAAGCGGTCACCTTGCCTTCGAATGCTAATCCTCTTTAAAGAATTATCATATTCAAACATTCCGCCTAGAATAATTGCAACATCATGTTTTTTTACCTTTTCTATTCGAGTTCCGGGTATTTCCCATTGTCCACAAAAGAAATTGAAAATTAAAGTATTTGTAAAAAATAAAAGAATGAATATTCCTACCCATTTTGTCTTTTTTTTCCATTTGGATTTTCCAAAAAAATGAAGTCCGATTAAAGCACATAACCATGTAAATGGAGATAAGAGGAAGAGTAATGTTTTGGAAAGAAAGAAAAACATTTTTCGTAATCGATTAAATATTAAGGAACCAATTTAATAAAAATAATATCTTTGTTCATAAAAATGTAAGAATATGAATGATATAGTAAAGAAAATAGAAGGTTGGTTAGGGTTAAACCAAGGAGACATTTTAGATATTTTGGTATCTATAGGAACAAAACTTATTATTGCAGCAGTTATTTTATGGGTAGGTTTTAAACTATCTAGAGTTGCTTCTAAAACAATTCGTAAAGGATTGGAGAAGAGAAATATTGATTTAAGTTTAGTAACTTTTTTGTCTTCATTGATAACTACTTTAATCAAAGTACTGACAATCATTACAGCGATTACACAGTTGGGGCTCGAGATGACTTCTTTTGTCGCTTTATTAGGAGCTGCAGGTTTAGCTGTTGGTATGGCTTTCTCGGGAACATTATCTAATTTTGCAGGAGGAGTTATCATTTTGTTTTTAAAACCCTTTAAAATAGGAGATTATGTTTCTATAGGAGGACATGAAGGAATTGTTAAAGAGATTTTAATTTTCAATACGATTTTGAATACACTGGATAATAAAACAATCATTTTGGCGAATGGAGAAGTGGCAAATGGGACAATAATCAATTATACAAACGAAGATATCCGAAGAGTAGATTGGACTTTTGGAGTTGCTTATGGAGATAATTTGAAAAAAGCCAAAGAGGTTCTAATGCAATTCATGGAAGAAGATAAACGAATTTTAAAAGATCCTGCTCCTTTTGTTGGATTAGGAGAATTAGCAGATTCATCAGTGAATATTACAACGAGAGCATGGGTGAAAACAGAAGATTATTGGGATGTCTTTTTTGATATGAATGAACGAGTATATAACGAATTTGAAAAAGAAGGACTTTCCATTCCATTCCCTCAAATGGATGTACATCTAAAAAAAGAAAGTTAAGACATTGAAAGACATACTGACGCATCCTATTATTCAAGGTTATATTCAAGCCAATAAGTTTGGTGATTTATTGGGTATGGACTTTAGTTTGGATAAGGATGGGGTTTGTTATAAGATGAAAGTTGAAGAGAAGCATTTGGCAACCCCGATAGCGAGTCATGGAGGAGCAATAGCCGCTTTAATGGATGCTACAATGGGGGTAACCGCACTTTCAGAAGTTATTTTAGAAGGAAAAGTCGTTGCTACCGTAGAGATGAAATTATCCTTTTTAATCCCTGCACTATTGGGTGATGAATTAACAGGAAGAGCAAAAGTGATTAGACACGGAAAACGAATTCTTTTTGTGGAGGGAGAAATTAAAAATCAGGATAATAAAAGAGTAGCTTTTGCTACAGGTACATTTAATGCTTATCCTTCGGATAGAGCAGGACTGAAATCCTTATCGAATCAGTGAGAAATGACCTCGTTTACGATATTGTATTCCGTTGCCGTCATATAAAGTAACAATATAGATATAAGTATCATTATTTGCATCATTACCGTTGGATTGTATTAAACCGTCCCATCCCACATTAGGATCGTTGGTCTTAAAAACTACCTGTCCCCAGCGATTAAAAATCGTAAAATCATATTGAGTAAAATCATGATGGGTTACAACCGGTTTAAAAATAGGGTTGACTCCATTAGGAGTAAAAGCATTAGGTACATATAAAATCGGTTCATAAACCGCACATTCCGTGTTAGAACGACTGATTTCAGAAAAATTGTAAATATTCGTAGCTTCCAAGGCAACAATGTAATAGCAAAATTTTCCCATTGTACCGATTCCGTAAACAGGGTCTTCATAATATAATGTTGTACCGCTAAGAACCGCTAACGGATTCGGGTCAAAAATATCGTCAACACTTCGGTAAACATGATAAGCTACAATTGATCCGTTGAAATTTTCATAAGGTGTCCAGTTTAAGTAATTGATTTCTTTTTTATCATCATATTGAACACGAAGAAATATGGTTTTACCAATATTGGAAGAAGAACCGATATCACCGCAACTATCTATGTAGCGGACACGATAAGTATAGGATTGCTTATGAACATCAACATCATTATCCTTATAACTTAAATGATCTCCCGTGATATGAACAGATGCGATATTTTCAAATTGACCGTCAATCTCTTTGTCAATTAGAATTTTTGTTACATCTGCATTAGATTCAATGTAATGTTTAATTAAAATGTTTTCATCATCGGTAACCGTAGCAGTTTTGAGATAATGGTAAGCAGGTGGTGTTGGAGTAGCAACAAAGACAATAATTTTTTGAGAAAATACTTCTTTCCCATCATTTGAAATGGCTTTTATCAAGATATGATAAGTTTCTAAAGGGTTTACATTGATTTCAGCAAATAAGTTATTGGTTGTCATGTAAGAAGTCCAATTTGTTTCATTGGTGGTTTTTGCTAATACTTCGTAATGGGATAAATTATTCCATCCTACATACTCCGTCCAGTTTAATAAGATTTTTTTTGCACAGATATTCAAATTTCCGGTTAGAAAAATGCTTGTATGTACTTCTCCTTTTGCTGAAGACTGGAATGTCGGAGGGGTTGTGTTGGTTTGACAAGAATCAAATGCAGCAACGGAAAAAGTTAAGGGGCCTGTAATGTTACCCGGATTATAAATGAAAGTTGTATCATCCGCATTAAATTGTTGAGCTAATTCCACCATATTCCCTGTATTGTTTTGGATGTATATAATATATCCGTAAGTGTCAGGGTGTCGATTTCTATCCCATGTAATTGTAACCGTATTATTCGTAGAATCAATACTTACGGAGTATAAAACAGGAATGTCGGGAGAAATTTGATCGGTAAAACTTCCTCCGTCAATGTTGGAAATAAAATCACAAGGTTGATTAGGCAGAACAATTTGATAATTTAAATTTACCGAACAAATCGTGATGGTGTCAACATAAAAATGAGTTCCGTAAGGAACGCTATCATATAAATTCCATACTCCAGCGGGATATTCTTTGTAAATATGATAATAATTTCCCATAGAATTTTGAGGAGGACTCACAGGGTCATTCCATTGTAATATAGCAGTACCATTATTAGGGTTATTGACGGCAAGAAAAATATTTTTTATGGAATCTGAAGCGTTGGAATAAGAGGCATTACATCCCGAAATAGAATGTACATGGTATTGATGTGCTTGCGTAACGCCTGTATGAGTAAAGGAAGTTGTAGCGATATTATTAATGGTTCCGATAAGATTATTGTCCGCATAAACTTCATAGTGGTCAAAAGAACCTGTAGGATCGTTGACTTGTGACCATTGTATATTAAAATCATTATTATTTCCTCCTTGAATACATTCAATTTCAGGAGCTTCAACAATACCGGGATTAACGACATTAATGGTAATCGTTGCATAATTGACTCCCGGAATAGCGCAGTAATCATCCTGTACTTTAAATACAAAATGATAAGCAACGGTATCTAATGCATAACCTTGAGGAGAAATAACATGGTTACAATCTGTTTGCCAAGAAAAGTCGGTGCTGACGCCTTGGGTCATTGTGATTGGGGGAGTTTGATTTAGTGTGGCGCAAGGTGCAATTAAGCAGCCCGAATTGGATGTGAAATTGTTTCCAAATAAAAGTCCGGAGGCTGTTAGGGTATTATTTTGCGGGGAGTTATCATGCAAAAGTTCATTGTCCGTAGCGTTAAGTGTAAAATTAACGAGTGTTCCGGCATCTACTGTCGTTTCAAAGCTTCCTGAGAAAGGCCCATTAATATTCGGTGGTGTATTTCCCGAACAGGCGGAAACAATGATTTGAGTCTCTCTCATAACTTCTGCAATGAGAACTCCATAGCGAAAAGATTGCACGATAATTTTAACATTAAATTGTCCGATGGTATTAGATAAAAAAGTAAAAGTTCCATTGTAGGGGTGGATTTGGGAGGGAATATTTCCGGGGTCAAAATTAGTGTTAGGAGTAGGGGAGTTGAAATTATACCCTGTTTCAAAAGGAATGGTTGCAGGGACA
>JALWLM010000166.1:16158-21900 GCA_027084145.1 Crocinitomicaceae bacterium
GTGGTATTCCAAATGAAAAATGGAGAGAATCCAAATCTGCATCCGAAGCATTCATGTTGTATTGATATGGAGAACCTGTGCAAGTGATAAAGTAAGGGTCTTGTAAAAATTGAGGTGAATTATCGTAACAACCTGTATTTGCTCCGGGAATGGCGAACATTTTGGCAACAATTGTAATACCCTTAGAAGATGGGGAAACGAGATTGGAAATTCCACCGTTTCTGGAAAAATTCTGATAGGTAAAAATCCATCCGGAGGATGGAGGTGTGCCAACCAGTGTAATAGGATTACTTTGGTAAACGAGTTTTTGAATAGCACCAAGTCCATTTCCTCCATTAGCTCCCGACCCACAATCAAGTGGAGTAGGGCTTCCCGTAACAGCATTACAAGTAGGAGATAAATCTGTTGATGATATATAATTTAGATTGATAGAGCTAACGGTGGGATGTCCCCATACTTCGATGGTTTCGTTACTTGTATTACCTGTAGCTCCATTACAGTCCCGATAAAAAACCAATTGAAAGACATATTGATTATTTCCTTGACAAGTCCAAGTGAGTTCACCCCCCATAATATGGGTTGCCTCTGAAAACATCGAAATGAGTGAAAATATGTAAATGAAGAATAATCGTTTCACGGTATTTTAACGCAATTAACTTATACGTAGTATAAGAACGCAGTATTTTTTATTTCGTTGCTAAATGACAGAAGTTTTTTCTTATTTTATTTTTTTGAGTTGTTTCCAATAAAGTTCGGCGTAATGTTGATTATTTTTTAATAATTCTTGATGTGTTCCCATTTCAATAATTTCACCATTTTCCAAAGTAATAATTTGCGAAGCATATCGAATGGAAGAAACACGATGGCTGACAATTACCGTTGTAATATTTCTTTTCCTTAGGTTATTTAAAATGATTTCTTCCGTTTCCGTATCTACGGCTGAAAGGCAGTCATCCAGAATAAGAATTTCAGGATTTCTAATCAGTGCCCTTGCAATACTTAAACGTTGTTTTTGTCCACCACTTAGATTTACTCCTCGTTCTCCAAGTAAAGTGTCTAATTTGTCTTCAAATTGCATAATGTTGTGGTAAATATGAGCGTCTTTGAGTACCTGAATTACCTCTTCTTCACTTTTTTCTGTTTCACTACCAAATAAAACATTATTCCGAATAGTGTCGGAAAACAAAAAAGTGTCTTGAGGGACAACACCTATTTTACGACGATAAGTATTTAAGTTAATGTTTTTTAGATCTTCATGATCAATTAAAATTTCACCTGAATCGGGATCAATTAAGCGAAGTAAAAGATGAGTAATCGTTGATTTTCCACTTCCCGTTTTACCAATAATTCCAAGTGTTTCACCTTTTTTTATGGGAAAAGAAATATTTTTTAACGCTTGAATTCCCGAAGGGTATTGATAGGAAACATGATTAAAACGAATTTCTTTTTGAAAAGAAAAATCCTTTCCTTTATTTGGTATGATTTCGGGTTGTTCTTTTAAAAACTCGTTAATACGTTGTTGACTTGCCGCAGCCCGTTGGATGATTGCGGTAACAAAACCGATAGATGCAAAAGGCCAAGTCAGCATGTTTACATAGAAAATAAATTTTATAATTCCTCCCAGTGTGATTTGTTCATCGTAATAAAGTATTCCACCAAGATAAATGCTAAGTAAGGTACTGATTCCTATGAGAATAAAAATAGTAGGCATAAACAAAGCGTTGACTAACACTAATTTCATGTGTTTGTCTTTGTAAGTTTTAGCTGATTTTGAAAAAAGTTTTTTAAACAATTCCGTTTTACGATATGCTTTAATTACTCGAATCCCGGTGAACGTTTCTTGTGCCAAAGTTGACAATCGAGATTGTTCTATCTGTACTTCATTGCTGATTCTATTAATCGCACCCGAAACTTTATAAATTAAAAAAGACATGATAGGTAAAGGGATTAATACAAAAGCTGTAAGTCTTGGACTCACTTCAATCATATTTTTGATGACTAAAACGGATAAAACGGATAGATTAATGGAATACATGATTCC
Source organism: Crocinitomicaceae bacterium (assembly GCA_027084145.1). GTDB lineage: Bacteria > Bacteroidota > Bacteroidia > Flavobacteriales_D > Crocinitomicaceae > UBA4466. The sequence goes on from JALWLM010000166.1 coordinate 18,200, forward strand.
CGGACCTAAATACATACGAACTTTAGTCACATCTTCCGAAATGCGATTGATTAAATCTCCCGTATTATTCTTTCTATAGAAAGAATAACTTAATTTTTGGTAATGTTGGTAAATTTCGTTTTTTAAATCGTACTCAATCAACCGAGATACAACTATAATTGTTTGTCTGGTCATAAACAAGAAAAAACCGGATAAAAATGAAAGAAATAAAAAATAACCACCGGCTTTAAGAGCAAAAAGAACAAGGTTTTTATTGTTTTCATTTTCCCATTGTGTCAATTCATCTGTAATGTTTCCGAAATAATTGGGCATTTCGACTTTAAACCAATTAGATAGTGTGATAAATAGAAATCCTAATAAAAGACGCCATTTATACTTCCATAAATATTTATTCAGATAGCTGAGTGACTTCATTGATTATTTCCTATTTTTGCAATACATTTTGCATAGCGATGTAAAAGTAGCTAAAAGTTGAAATAAATTATATAAATGTCAATTGATATGTTTGAAGTTAAAAACATAGAGGATGTTAATCTCTCTGAAAATCCGGTCATCTCTCGCATGAGTGAGCATAATCATGAGCAACTATTATTTTGTAATGATAATCAAACAGGTTTAAAAGCAATTATTGCAGTTCACAATACAGTTTTAGGTCCTGCTTTAGGAGGAACAAGAATGTGGAATTATGCGAATGAACAAGAAGCATTAATCGATGTTTTGCGTCTTTCAAGAGGTATGACTTATAAAAACTCAATATCAGGGTTAAACCTTGGAGGAGGTAAGGCAGTAATCATTGGTGATTCAAGAAAAATAAAGTCTGAAGCATTATTTAGAAGATTTGGAAAATTCGTCAATTCTTTAGCCGGTAAATATATTACAGCAGAAGATGTAGGTATTTCCCCTGTAGATATGGCTTATGTAAGTATGGAAACGGAACATGTAGTAGGATTGCCGGGAAAAAGTGGAGACCCGTCTCCTGTTACAGCATACGGTGTTTATGTTGGAATGAAAGCTTGTGCTAAAATCCAATTTGGAAGAGACTCGTTGGAAGGTAAAAAAGTTGTAGTACAAGGGGTGGGACATGTAGGAGAATATTTAGTGGCATCTTTAGCAAAAGAAGGCGCTGAGATTTATGTGTCAGATATTTATGAGCCGACTTTGAAGAGAGTTGCTGAGAAATATAATGCTAAAGTTGTTGGAATCGATGAGGTATATGATGTTGATATGGATATTTATGCACCATGTGCTTTAGGAGCGACAATCAATGATGATACATTAAGCCGTTTGAAGTGTTCTATTATTGCAGGAGCGGCAAATAATCAGTTAGCAGATGAAGAAAAACACGGTAAAGCCGTAATGGAAAAAGGAATCATCTATGCTCCTGATTTTGTTTTGAATGCGGGAGGGGTAATTAATTGTTATTCCGAAGTGAAAGGATTGCCATCTAAATGGACGATGAATAAAGCCGAACATATTTATGATACGATTGAAAGTATCGTAAGAAGATCAATCAATGAAGGTGTTCCAACTTATCAAATAGCGAATAAAATGGCAGAAGAAAGAATTGAGGCGATAGGTAAAGTTAAACTTCCAATGTAGATATGTTAAACCGACGACATTTAAGAGTAAAAGTACTTCAAGCACTTTATTCTTATTATCAAAATAGAGAAGAAAATTACGAGCAGGTACGTAAAGAATTGTTTCAAGGAATTGAACGGATTTATGATTTGTACCTATATCTATTGTTAACGTTTCCTGAATTAAAAACAATAGCACTTCAAAGGATAGAAGATGCGAAAAAGAAGTTTCTTCCTACGGAAGAAGACTTGAATCCGAATTTGAAGTTTGTTAATAATCGGGTAATTCAATGGATTGAAGAAGATGTCAACATAAGAACAGAATCTGAAAACAGAAAGGTAAACTGGGGTGGAGATGTACACCAAGAAATGTTTCGGAAAATGTTTTTGCATATTAAAGATTCTGAAGTATATGATTTATACATGAATAATGGAGTCGAAGGATTTGAAGAAGATAAAGCTTTTGCTGTTGATTTATTTAAAACGGAAATTGCTAATTTCCCATTATTGTATGACTTCTTTGAAGAAAAATACATTTATTGGTTAGATGATATTGACTTGGCTTGTGTGGCTGTGGTAAAGACCATTAAAAATTTGGATGAAAATGGTAATTCTACAATATTACCATTGTATAAAGATAAGGATGATGAATTAACTTTCGTTAAGAATTTATTAGATAAAACAATTACCAGAGGAAAGGAAACGGAAGAAATTATTGATTATTTAACAGAAAATTGGGATTTAGACCGTATTGCTAAAATGGACATTCTTTTGATGAAAATGGCAATTACGGAATTATTGGAGTTTGAAAGTATCCCGACAAAAGTAAGTATTAATGAATACATCGAAATATCCAAGTATTATAGTACACCTAAGAGTAATAAATTTATTAACGGTATTTTGGATAAAGCGGTTGAATATTTAACAGAACAAGGAAAAATTAAGAAGGTAGGAAGAGGTTTAATGAGTTAAGAAAAAACAAGAAAATATGAATAGAATATTTTTATTATTTGGGGTTTTATTTTTATTAGGTTCTTGTGGTTCGGAAGAAATAAAAGTAGGGCAAAAAACAACCTTAGAAGTTACACCTGAATTGTATGATGCAAAAGATGTTATTAAAGGAGAGGTGATTACGGCTAAGTTTATAGTTAAAAACACAGGTGATCATCCATTGGTGATTTCAGATGTTAAAGGTTCTTGCTCATGTACAGTTGCAGAGGCACCGAAAGAACCTCTTTCACCGGGAGAAGAAGCGAAAATAATTGCTTATATCAACACGGATGTTATTCCCGCAGGAACACTTCGTAAAACAGTAAGAATTGTAGCAAATACAGTTCCTTCTGTAACCAAAGTCATTATCAAAGGAAATGTGATTCGGAAATAAATTTTTAAAATCAATGATTTTAATCTTTAATGACATAGCAGCTTCGGAGGTCATGCTTATTTTGGTCTTTATTTTAATTTTTTTCGGATCTAAAAGCATTCCTACATTAGCACGTACATTTGGTAGAACGATAAGACAGATTAAAGATGTTTCCGATGAAGTAAAAAGAGAAATATCAAAGTCGGGTATGGATATCAAGAAGGATTTAAATTTGAAAGGAGTTATTGATGATACCGTGAAAGATATTGAAAAAGGAGTTGATAAAGGGATACGAAAACCTTTAGATCAGATGTTAGATGATATTGACACAACAATCAAATATGAACCAAAGCGTTCTCATCAGGAAAAACAAATAAAAACAGATAAAAAAGACACAAATGAATAGTTGGTTTACAGTAAAAGTAAAATACACAAAACAATTAGATGACGGGGCATTGAAAAGGGTAACAGAACCATATCTTTTAGCTGCTTTATCTTTTACAGATGCAGAGGCAAGAATTTATGAAGAGTTAGGCACATCTATTCGAGGAGAGTTTATGGTGACGGGAATAACAAGAACAGAGTTACATGATATCTTTGCTTATGATGATTCGGATGCTTGGTATAAATGTAAAGTGGTTTATGAAAACTTTGATGCAGATACGGAGAAATCAAAAAAAGTATCTCAAAACTTTCTTGTTTCAGCTAATTCAGTGAAGCAAGCCTATGAACGCATAGAAGAAAGTTTGGAAGGGATGTTG
>JALWLM010000167.1 GCA_027084145.1 Crocinitomicaceae bacterium
CCGGTTGCAATCGAGAACTTACCAACTGAAGTAACAACGGATTGTGCTTCTTTCCCAAATAGCCCCGTGGCAGATTGAACATCATAGAATGCAGTTGCTGTTTTGTTTAGATCCGTTCCTAATGTGAATGCAGTATCTCTTATGTCATTTTTGTATGCCTGCAGTTCTGACCTTGATTTATCAAGATTAAGGTTCTTAATTTGCAAAAACTCGTGATTGAATGCTGCTGCTTTGTTTTTGGCTGCCCATAATGTAGCACCAATACCAACAACAGCAGCTCCCATCAGAACATATCTGTTAGTTAGTAAATCAACAGCTCTCCCAAGCATAGGAATTTCCGATGACATCGAACGAAAAGCCATAGCATGTTTCATCTTTAGCTTGTCAACGCTTTGCCGCATTTTCTTATTTGCATTGATATAAGCGTTTTTACTTTGCTTTAATTTAGTATTAAAAAGCTTGTTTTTAAGCTCTAAAACCAGTTCTAATTTACTTTTTGCTGCCATAATGATATTTATTTTAAAGCTCGCTTAATTTCAGCAAGCATCATACGTTCTACTTGTTTGCTTAAATAATGAGACTCCCCCATAAATTGTCTTTTTGGAATCACCATCTTGCGAGTATGAGATTGAACAGTTATCTTGTCTTCGCCTCGTTTCCTAACATGGGTTTTTATATTAACTGTTCCCTTAAAACCTTCATTGTGTACCTGAGCATAAGGAACGTCTGTAGATATAATGATTTTGTAAGGTGACACTTTATGAGCTCTTATCGACCTTTTTAATCTTCCTGATTGTACAAGTAAAGCTCTACTCCTTTTCTTCCGGTATTCATCTCTCTTACGCTTCGGCCATCGTTCAACACTTGTATCTATCCAATTAGCATCTCTAAACCGATTTTTAAAAAACCGAACACTCACGGCTCCTGCTTTTACAGGGATTCTATCCAAGCTTTTACTAAGTTTATTAATATCATTTAAAAAGCCCATAAATCCGTTTTTAAAGGGTTTTAACAAGGTTTCCGTTAATATCTACATCAACAGTGTCTTCTGGAGTCATATCCCATTTATCAGCAGGACAGTTTGCTTTTCCTGTGTACGGACATTGATATGTAAGTACAACGGCTTTTTCGATTGCTTCCGGGTTAAAGCTCTCTTCAGATATAAGTTGTAATTTTCCTGTTTTCTCTGCTTCCACTCCTTCAACCAACTGATTAACAATGTCGGCAAAGTCAAAAATCTCTAAGGAACGAGTGTCATCAAAGGTGCTCGAAGTACTATGAAATTGCTCATATACAAGATATAGCGTAATTATAGCAATCGAACGATTCACTTGGTTGTTGGGATCATGACTAACGCTCCAACCAAACAGAACTGCAGGAAGTTTATGTATTTCAAATTTTCCCCAGTCATTGATTTGACCTTTATACAAATCGATATATTGTACTTTCTTAATATTGCTTGATGCGAACAATTGATTTGATTGAGTACTCAATAGAGTGTCTTTTATTTTTAAAAAAAGTTTTTTCATTTTATCTGTTTTTTGCTATATTTGCTTCGTGCAGGATAATAGGGAAAAGAGGTCTGCAAAGGTTGGCATACGGTGAGCGCCGGTACTGACTTATAGATGAACATCGAAAGATGTTAGGTCTCTTTCCCACCGCTCCCTGCTTTTTTTATCACATATCCTTTCCTTACATCTTTTTCTTGCTTTAATAGTAATCTATACCACGTTCGTATTTCCAACTCTGTTCCATTTTTCATTCTAGCAGGTACAACAATAGTTGCATCCTGATAATATTTGATGTATAGTAGTTGAAAACTGTCTTTTGCGTAATCATTAATCCAAACTTCATCAGGGTTTTTAAGTATGTCTTCTATATATGGAAACAATTGATGTCTTTTAGCCCGTTTATATTTTTCTTCACTCACATGCTTTTTAAAGTTTTTCTCAAGAAGTATTATACTTCTTTTATAGTAATCCTTGAATCCCATAAAATTGGAATTCCCTTTCTTTCCGTCTATTCTAAACAGCTCATATACATTATCAGGAGTAATAGACGAATCAAGTTTCAATGCCTTTTTCCCTTTTTGCAACTCTTTAATACTTTTCAATGCAAAGGATTTGTAATTGAGAAAGTTGATGTTTTCAGGAAGACCTTTAATATTGTGATAAAACTGCTTGTTAGAGAATACTTTACGTATCTGTCCTCGGTTAATGTAGAATTGAGATTTTTTAAACTTATCTCCTAACATGTTTACAGCTTGTTTTCCTTTAGTTATGGCTTCTTTTTTAGGCGTATAAGGATACTGTATCATCTCACATCTACACCCATAACCGTTCGGCGGCCATAAATTCATTGCTTCTTGATCAGAGAGTCTAAAAATTCGATTGTGAAGCAATTCATGTTCGTTTCTTACTCTCCTGTCGCCTACTGTTATGTACTGTACATAAGGTATTATGTCTTGATCTGCAATTGCCCGGGCATAAGCTGCGGAATTTTGTCCAACGGCAACAGAAAGATTGTATTCTGTTCTAAGCCATGTTTCATTATATTTATTAGAAATATTATCAGCAAGCTTCTTAAAATCACTAAACGATCGTATCTGAAGCTTTTCTTGATCAATCAATAATTGATTGAGTGATGCTAAGTATGCTTCTGTTTTAGACGCAGAGAATTCAAAGATATTAAGTTCCATCATGGCAAGCATAAGAACATCAGGGTCGTTATATTTGATTTCAGAGTACCGGTTACCCCAACCTCTCCGTAAAGCTTGAAATAAGCGTAGATATTCAAGTACGGTTCTTCGAGCTTGATTATCAAGAGATTTTTTGCCCTCCCATACATCTTTTGCTATCTGTGATGAAATATCGTTGATTTCGTCTTTGTATGCAGCCTCTATTTCAAATAGATTGTGAGCATCACAGCATGAAACATCTTTATATCTTGGATGATTAACACCATTAATAGCATATATATCAAAAGGAATGTTACTTAATGATGCGTCAATTGTCGGGTGTGTTTTTACTTTTTTTTTTCCGGAGATTGGCAAATTAAATCTCTTCGCAATCCAATCTTGATCTATTTCGTATTCACTCATTGCTTCCCGGACAATACTCCAATGTTCAAGGATGTTAATTTCTTTTGTTGTGTCAAAGACAAACTTATCATTATCTGTAATTGGATAACCATGACTAGCCAAAAGAGGAAGTAAATAGTCGTTTACAATAAAAGCTATTTTACGTCGGTCAGATATAGCGATTCTATCTTGAAGATTACGTTCATGAACTTCGCTTTGGCTTCTCGAAGAACCGTTATCACTAAGCATTGTTCCTCCCACTATATTCTTAGATATTTCCTCGTCATTTCGCTTAACCATGTTGTCAAACACTTGGTAAGCATCTTGACGGTTAGCCTCTTTAATTTCAATGTTAGTTCCTTCCGGGAATACACCATAGGCTGCTTCTCCAAGTTGCTGCAACATCGATTCAATTAAATCAAGTGTTGCATCATCTTGTTTTAATGTCGTGGCTGTTGTAAGTGGAATTCCAAAACGCTCACAGAACTCTGCCCAACTCTGCATAGCGTTTCTTTTCCAAATGAGATTCGGAACAATGTTGTTAATTATTCCCATTGGATTGTCTCCCCGAACGTCAATGATCCAATTCTTATATAAGTCATTGTTGTATGATATTCGTTCTGACGTTCTCGACATGTCCGGAATAACTTCCTTAAGTTCCGGAAGTAAATTTCGTCTTGGGATAATGTCCAATTCAGGCTTATCTCCAAATGCAGTGAACTCTATAACGGAATAACCGTAAAATATAGCATCAAGACAATGTTCTAGAAAATGATAAAACCACGAAGCATTGAATAGGTCCGTTTTGTTGCTGTCAACTTCTCCTGTCTTTTTGTCGATGATTTGAAATGTTGTGTTAAGCGTAGCATCTTTACGAAGTCTCATTTGAGAAGATAGATGTCCGTCAGTGGATAAATCTTCATACAGATCCATTAGCATATCTCTTCTTGGAAGCTCATAATTTTGAGCAACCATTAAAGCTGTTCTCCATTTTTGAATATCTTTTCTTGAACGGTCTTTGAATTGATTAACAATCTTATCAATTATAGCCTTTGTATTAGGTTTGTAAGCTCTTGAAGCTTTACCTTCAAAGGTGATTTCGTTACCGTATTTGTCGTAAATTTTAGCCATTACCATCTATGATTTTGAGTTTTATACTTAGAGCCTATTCTAACTTCTGCTTTTACCTTTCCATTATCATCTTCCAATAAAGGAAGATCTGCAATGATTTCATTCTTTGCTACAGATCGAAGCCAAGAGAGCGCATCTTCATATCTTTGAGATCTGTGTTCCGGAATAAGATTAGGCGCAACAGATGAATATAAATGATATAGTGTGCAATCAAGTGTAATCATCACAATGTACGGGTCTCTTGGATCAGGATTAGGAAGAGGATCATGTGCTTCAAATATTTTATCAATGTCATATTTGCTCTTTAGAAAATTTTTAATTTGAGCAATAGCCATATTTTCTGCCTGTAATATTTTAGGCTGATAATCTTCAATAAGGATTTGTTTGATTTCCTGTCTGATAAGTGTATTGTAATCCGTATCAACTAAAAAACGAGCCATAATTAAAATCTATTTTTACGAGAGGAGATGATCTCCTTTCTTGTTTTTAATCTTGTATTTGCTTTTGTGATAGGTCTTGCTCTGTTTAACTCCGAAATAGCAGACTGTAGAGCATCGGGACCGTCATCGTTTATGTTAGATCCTTTCTCAAAGGATAAGAGTTGCATTTCAAGCGTTTTAAAGTCGTTTTTCTCTTTATAAACTTCGTTAAAGAAGACGTTGCCTCGTTCGAAGAACCCAGACATGCTTTCAATTCGCTCGAACTTGTTTGTTTTACTCTTTTTGTCAGCAACCACCGGCACATAATAACCTCTTTTATCTCCCTCTTGATCAAAATCATTCACAAACTCATCTTGCGCAAATAGTCCTTCTATCTTATAGCTTACATAGTACTTACTTAATTTTAAGTCCTCATATAAATCATAGAGCCATATAGCAGCATTGGTTCTCGACGTTCTGCGAACAAAACAATCAATCACATGAAATTCCCTACCTATTTTCCCTACCAATACAAGAGCCTTATAATCTCCGCTATCCTTGTACGAAAGGTCTCCATATACTTGAAGCATTTCATATTCTGAAAGACGGTTTCTTTTCTTCCATCTTATCCATTCGTTTTTAAACACCTTGCCTTCTTCAATAGGATTATCTTGATACTCTCTTTGAAATGAAAGCTCGCCTCGTTCCATTCTTATTTCTTCCCAATCTTCAAGTGAGTAGTATTCAGGCCATCCGCTTTTGCCATTGTCCATTATTGCTTTGGCAATGATGATATGATGGTATATAGGTAATTTACGAAGTTTTCTTTCTTTAATAATTTGCTTAAAATGTTCACTCATTAAGTGGACACATGTGTTTTTAGAGAACCGGTTGTTAGCTTGAACATAACGCCGCTTCTCTTTTCCAAACGTACCCATGATGTCTTCCTTCAAATAGTCAAACAGCTCTTTAACTAACTTTGGATTTTTGCTTCTCTTCTTTGTATCAGCATCATCTACAGAGATATAATCCGGACGATATTCCATTTCACGAACACCACGAGGCGACTGACCAATACCAAGTGCAAAGAAGTGAGTCCCGTCTGTGGTTGTAAACTTACCATCCGCCCAATCTCCTACTTTGAGCCTTGCTCCATAGTCGTGCTTTAACCGCTCGTTAGATTCAAGTTCTGCTTGTATGTCTGATAGAAGCTTTTTAGCTTTCGTTTCATTTTCTCCGATTAAGAGCATGAATTTTAGATCTTGCTTAGCCAGATACAAGTAAAGCGGAACACCTACATTGGCATGAACACTCTTTGCTCCTCCTCTAAAAATCCTCAATATCACATAAATAATGGGGTTCTCAATGATGAGTTTTGCAAACCTCTTATGATACCAAGCACATTTAGACTTTGCATAATGAGGCAAATAATACTCAAACCACTTAATGTAGTCTGATTCCAACTTTGTCATTCTCTTTCTTCGCTCCGAAGGAGTTTCCTTAACTTCAACTTTGGTAGCTTTAATGATTGCATGACAATGGGCATCGTAATCGCTTAATATTCTTAATGCCTGTTTAGTGTTCATGTTCAATTAAGTACTGAATGTATTGTTTGTGATAACTTAGATGCATCTCAAGAAACTTAGTATCTACATCTTGACTTCCAAGCCATTTATCATAGTCTTTAAAGACAGAAATGACACTTTGTATAGACACCTTATTATCAAGTCTCTCAAGGGCTCTTGTTAGCTTACTCAAGTCGTCAGAATTGAAGGACATTTTTTGTCCGGAAACTACTTTGTTAATCTCCTCAATAATAGCTTTTCTAATCTTATGAGGTGCTGCTTGTAATTCTGCTCTTTTCTCTCTCCATTTATATTTCTTTACCCAACTACTAATGGTGTTCTCCGATACACCAACAGTCTCAGCAATAGACTTAGCTGTCCATCCATCTTCAATGTATAGTCTCTCGGCGTAAGCTCTTTTTCTTTCATTGATTTTCATAATAGCAAAATTAAATCTTTATATACTGAAAAATAGTTGTTTGTGCTATTTAATGAAATAAAACCTTTAAATAAGTATATTCAATATATTGTATATCATTTAGTTATTACATTTGTCTAAACCTTTTTTCAATGCGCATATCTATTAAAGACAATAAGATTAAGTTATACGGCATTATTTGGGATGGCGATGGAGAGTATATCTCCAGAGAGCTTGAATCTATTGATGGGAACTATTCATCCTTCGATGTTCACTTGCATACGAAAGGAGGAAGCGTCTTTGATGGAGACCTTATTTATAACACTCTTATTACAATGAAGAGTGAAATAAATATATACATCGATGGATTGGCAGCATCAATGGGTTCTATCATCATGCTGGCAGGTAAGAAGATATATGCGTCAAAATCTGCATTCATAATGACACATGCTCCAAGAGGTTCTGTATATGGAACAGCATCTGACCTTGAGTCAACAGCAGGATTACTTAGAAGCATGGAGTCTAACTTTATTGACAAGTATTCGTCAAAAACAGGAAAAGACAAAAAAGACGTCAAAAAATTGCTTGAGGGAGATAATTGGTTCTCTGCGTCTGATGCACTTAAAGAAGGTCTTATTGATGGAGTTGTCCCTGATGTGATGGATAAGTCTGCAATTCTTAATCATAAGGAGCTTAAAATAGCTGCGTGTTTAAAAGGAGATGATCCGATAGAAAGAATATTGGCCGCCGACCCCCAAAATATAAATAAGCAAATAAATAAATCAAAATCAAATATCATGAAGCAACAACTGATTTCAGTGTTTGCCTTTTTGCAAGCAAAAGGGTTAAATGAAGAAAGCTCTGATACTGCGTTTGTCAAAGCTTTAAGTGAAGAAGTCACTTCTCTTCAAGCAAAAAAAGAAGCTCTTGAGAAAGAGTTAAAGGACATTAAAGAAAAGCAGGAGAAAGAGAGAAATGAGGCAATCGAATCTTTGGTAAACAAAGCAATTGCAGACCGTAAGATAGATGCGTCAGAAAAAGACACTTACCTATCTATTGGTAAGAACACAGGAGTTCAAGCATTAGAGAGTGTACTTTCTAAGTTAGGGGCTGTAAAACCTTTAACTCAGGCTGTGCAATCAGGAAATGCAGCAGGTCTTAAGTATAAGACTTGGGACGAGTTCCAAGCAAAAGATCCAAGAGGATTGGAGGCGTTAAAGAGTGAAAACCCGGAGCTCTTTAATCAGCTGTTTAAAGCAAAATACGGGAGAGACTTTTAATCCATTTTTAAAACCCTTTAAAAACAAAACAAAATGAAAGCAATTAAAATTTTATTTATCGCAATGGCTGTCTTGCTGTTCTCTATTGGAGTTAGCGCTACAACGGGGCTGCCTCTATGGATAAGTGCTACAGGAGCGGCTGCTTTATCCTTTATTCCTTCCGCTTCGGTTGGCTCCGCCTATGTCGGTCTTAATCAAGAAATATGGACGGATGTATTGGTGCAAGAGTTTCGTAGAGCGGAAGAAGCTTCGTTCCTTGATGAAATACCGGATGAGTCTAGATTCGTTATGGCATCAAGAAATGATAATGATATTATACACTTAGTAGATGTTGGTGTAGATCCTGACGTTCTCATTAACAATTCAACATATCCAATTCCTGCAGCATCACAAAACGACGGAGATATAGCTATATCATTAGATAAATATCAAACAGAGGTTACTACTGTGTCTGATGATGAAATTCAATATATTGCATACGACAAAATTAAGTTAGTTCAGGATAAGCATATTAAAGCTGTTATTAGAAAACGAGGAGAAAAAGCAATTCATGCATTAGCGCCTGCGTCAGACACAGCAAATACACCTGTAATAGCTACTACCGGGACTGCTGTTGCCGGTAGAAAGAAGTTAAAGTACAAAGATTTAATTACGTTTAAGCGTAAAATTGATGATGCAGGTGTTCCTGAAGGGGATAGAATATTAGTTCTATGTTCTGATCATTACAATGACTTATTGGAAGATCCGGACACTAAGAATCTATTTGCTGGCCAATTCCAAGACGAAGCAACCGGTCGTTTAAACAAAACGATTGCAGGTTTCAAGATCTATTGGTATAATTTGAACCCATACTTTAACAAAACTTCTCTTACAAAGTTAAGTTTTGGAGCTGTTCCTGGAACAGATGACTTTAAAGCGTCAGTATTCTTCTATGCACCTGACATGTTCAGAGCGAAAGGTAGAACAAAGAACTACGTTAAAGAGCCTGAGCCTAGAACGCAACAATGGGAGTATAATATACGACATAACTATATTGCACTTCCTCGTAAACAAAGAGCAATTGGTGCAATCGTATCTGGATAATAACCCTTAAATAACAAGCTATGACAATTACAGCAAAAACAAAAGCAAGAATCAAACAGCTTTTTGAAGAGAATGACTACAAAGAGTTGTTTGTGAACAAAAAAGGTGAACTCTTTACAAGAGAGAACCTCGTTAAAATGTCCGTTGAAAAGGATGCAGACTGGGAAAAAGTTCTTCGTAAAGATTATGTAGAACAACCGGTTGATGATGGAGAAAACGATGGTGATGGAGACGGTACAGGAAATGAAGGAGAAGATGGAGGAGACGGAACAGGACAAGAATAAAACACTTATTAATTAACCAAAAGGGGCATTGCTATGTGCCCCTTTTTAAAAGAAAGAAAGATGGCAAATTTAGGAGCTGTTAACATACAAAAAGGGGTTATAGGATCTAATACTGTTGGAACGCCTTCTTCTATATCAGGCCTGATAGTTGAGTGTTCAATTATAGGTTCTTCAGGATTAGGATATTTTCAGCACAGAGTACTTAAAAGTCTAGATGATGCTAAAGCATTAGGTCTTGATGATGACTATGACACAAACAATAATGTTGTTGTCTTCCGTCATATCAAAGAGTTCTTCAGAATGGCAGGAGAAGGCTCTGAATTACATTTTATGATTGCACCGAGAAACTTTGGTGTACATAATATGTTTATCGACACTCCTCCCGGATCTAACGATGCTCCGGTTAAGAAGTTAATGATGGCCGCGGAAGGTAAAATTCGTCAAATAGCCGTTGCTGCCAATCCTACAAGTACAGCAACACCGCCTTATTTAGACGGGATTCATCAAAACGTTAGAAATGCAATAACACCTGCTCAACAGTGTGCTGTTTGGGCTTATGATAATTATATGCCTGTTCGATTCTTAATTGAGGGTCGAGCATACAAAGGAAATCCAAATCAGTTAATTGATTTTAGAACATTAGATGCCCCAAATGTAGCTGTTGTAATCGGGCAAGATTATGACCATGCACATTCTTTTCCAAACCCTGTAAGAAGATATGCGGATGTAGGTACGGCATTAGGTACTTTATCGGCAGCTTCAATTGAACAAAATATAGGAGATAATACGGCATTCAGTTTAACCAATAAATTGTTAGGTATTTGGGTTACTCCCGGATTGTCTTCTCATGACAAAAACTCATCTGTTTACAATGAGCTACAACAACTTGAAGATAAGGGAGCTATATTCGGTATAACATACGTAGGTTTGGAAGGTGTACGTTGGAATGGAGATCACACATGTGTAGAAGTTATACTAGACAATCAAGGAAACATTAATGAACATACGCTTGCGTATGGAAGAACTATTGATGAAGTAGTTAGGGCATTACGTTCAGCTTATCTTCCACACGTGAAAACATCTAAGCCGGTTGATCCTCAAACAGGCTTATTACCTAAAGCAGTAGTTAAATTCTTCGATGGAGTAGGTAATGATGTTTTTGCAGACTTTATTAATCAAGGTAAAATATCTGCAGGGTTAGCAATAACTGACCCTAACAGCGACCTTTTGGTTGAGAAGAAATTAAAAGTAAACTTCAAGGTTGTGCCTTACGGTACAATTGGAGAGATCACAGGAACTATTAACCTTAAAAGCGTAGTATAATGGCAACAGCGATAAAAAACAAAAAGGCATACGACAGTGCAGATGTTGATTGCTTTATCAATGGTAAACCTATCAATATTGCAGAGATTGCATACGATGTAGAACAAGAGCACCAACTCAATTACACCCTAAAAGCGGACCCTACATCTTGGAGTAAAGGAAAAAAAAGTTATTCCGGAAGTGTTACACTTATGATGGAGGATGCTGTTGAGTTGGAAGATACTGCAAATGGAGATTTGCTTGCAATCAAACCATTTGACATTACGGTTCAATATGTCAATGAATACAACAAAATAGTAACAGATGTGATCACAGCTAAATTTCAAAAACAAGGAAGAGAAGTTACAGGTGACATGGGGCTTCAGAAGCAGTATGACCTGTTTGTAATGGGAATTAAGTTTAATGTATAACAACTAAAATCAAGAAAAATGTCAGGAATTAAGACCATCGCCTTAGATTCAAAAGTGAAAGAAACACTTGTAAAAAAATATGGAAAAGACAAGCTTCGAATAGTCGAGTTACCGATGAATGATATGGGTACTGAAGTATTGGAAGTTGCTGTTCTTGTTCCGTCAAGAAGTGTAATGTCACAATATATGAGATTCATTGATTCGAATCCAAAGAAAGCACAGGAGATATTAATTAACCACTGTTTGCTTACTTCCAAAGAAGAAGTAAATGCAGACGATGCATTGTTTAACACTTGCGTAATGGGAATAGCGGAGTTATTTCCTATACGAGAATATAAGATAAAAAACTTCTAAGCGGTCATTTCGGTATTAATTACCGAGATGACCGCGACCATATACGTAAGATTAATGCCTTAATGAGCTTCTTTCTTCACATTCCTTTTCCGGAAGAACTGGATGATGAAACATGGAGCGAAAAATGGGCACAATTACAATGGCTTTCGCAACAGGGAATATTAGGACATAAATTAGGAGACATTGGCACAGATATTCATAAATAACAGGTTTAAAGCTGCTTTCCCTTTGTTTGAAGAACCAGACTACAGGGAAACAGACGTATCTTCTGATGATCTCCAACTATACACTCCTACTGATGAGGAGTTTGAAGATATAACTTTACGATTTTCTTCAAACAAATTTATTTTCGCTTCATCCGGTAGAACTGTGTCTGAAGACTTACTATCAGGAGTAATTGCTCCACCGCCAATCATTTCTTTCTCTAAATCAAAGAAGCTGATAGAAACTAAACTACAAGATGACGAAACAGTGGTGGTCGAGCGGTGGCGAACTAATCAGTGGCAAATCCAAATGCAAGGAATACTGATTGATTTGAAAGACCACCACTATCCGTCAAAACTGGTTAAAGAAATGACTAAGTTATTTAACTACAATGGAGTGGTAGATGTAAGTGGAGATTTGTTCGATGAAAAAGGAATAACAAGTCTTTATTTTACATCCATTAGTTTTAAAACAACACCTGGATTCGAAGATACAGTAAGTTATACACTTAATGCGAAGTCGATTAAAGAAGTTGGTTTTGATCTTTTAAATCCGATATAATGAGATTACTTATAATTATGGCATTCTTATACTACAACATGGCATCCAAGCTGACAATAGGAAACGTTGTCAGTACTACTCCTGTTAAGGTAAGAATTAATAGTAGCATTAAGAACTTGTCAGATACAGCTACAATTGTACTACCTAGAAATTATAACCTCATTGTGTCCGGACAAAAAACAGAAACAAAAAACAAAAACATTACAGATCTAATTAAAGTTGGAAATACGGTTACAATTCAATTAGGCTATAATTCTAATTTAATTAACGAGTTCGAAGGTTATATTACCGAGATAAGCTCGGATGTTCCTCTTACGATTAAATGTGAGGACGAAATGTGGAAGCTAAAGCAGAAGTCTTACACAAAGTCATATAGGTCAGTTAAATTAAAAGAATTAATCACAGAGATTGCACCTGGTTATTCATTAGATGTTGTTGATATCAATCTTGGCAAATTTAATATCAATAATGCTACAGCTTACGATGTTCTTAAAAAATTGAGAACAGACTTCTTATTACATTCCTATTTTAAAGACGGAGTACTCAATGTAGGATTTCCTTCTAAAATAACAGGAACAAATACAATAGATGTTCATTTAGGAAGAGTAAAGAGTTCGAGTGAATTAAAATTTGTTAGAAAAGACGATTTTAAAATACAAATCAAGGCAATCAGCAACAATAAGAACGGGACGAAAGAAATTGTTACAGTTGGAGATAGTTCAGGAGCAGTACGAACACTCAACTTCTTTGACAAGCCAAAAGCAGAAATTGAAAAGCTGGCTAAAGATGCTTTAAGTTCACTCTCTTTTGACGGATATACGGGGAGTATTCAACTTCTGGGACAGCCTTCTGCTAAAGTAGGAGATTCAATACATATCATTGACCCTGATTATCCGGACGAAAGAGAGGGGACATATCTAATTGAAGAAGTTATCAAAGAATACTCGTCATCCGGGTACAGTCAAAAGGTTAAAGTAGGAATGAAAATACTATGAATAGAATAATGACACACTTTGATTTTGAAATCTTAATGCTGAATATAGCAAGCGTTACTGTGCTTGCAGTCAATTTACTATCTGATTATCTTACGCCCATAGGAGGCTTCTTAGTAATGGTATCCATCGCAACACTTAATCTAGCAAAAGCATATAATTATTATAAATCCGGTAAAAAGAAAGAAGAAAATGAGAAAGAAGAAGAACAAAATTAAAAAACCATTTAAAGACACTATAATTGGTAAAATAGTGGCCAAGGCAGGAGATATCATTAAAGATGTTCCTACAATTATTACTCAAGCTGTTTCGGGGAATTATGCCGGTGCAATTGCTACCCTTATTGATAATCTTACAGAGTCAGACGACCCTAAGGCAAAACAACTCTTAAAAGAGTTGGAATTAAAGCGTATGGCTATTGAAAAAGAAATGGCTGAGATAGAGCTTAAAGAAAGGGAGCTAATCATTCAAGATCTGAACTCGGCTAGAACGAGAGAGGTGGAACTTGCTAAAGCAGGATATAATGATTGGCTGCAAAAGGTAGTTGGAATAATTGCACTTCTTATACTTATGTTTGTCGCTTATGTTATTGTTTTTATTACAATACCCGCGACCAATAGAGAATTGTTTATTCATTTCATAGGTGTCGCAGAAGGGATTTCGCTACCCATCTTTGCTTATTACTTTGGATCAAGTAAAGGTTCTTCAGATAAGAATAGATTAATTGGTAAATAGAAATGGAGGAATTGATAGATATTATTGATAATCGCATTAAGAGGCTGTCAAAAGCTGTTGTTACTGTTGGAACTGTTAAGAAGGTTAATGGGAATACGTGTGATGTAGAAAGAGAAGGACTGCCTACATTACATGATGTTAGACTTAATGCGATTGAAGATAATATTAACAATCCTATTACTATTATACCTAAGCAAGGTAGTAAAGTTTTGGTTGGAATAATTGAAAATAATGAATCAGAAGCTTTTGTTCTTCAATATAGTGAGATAGATTTTGTCATATTAAGAGGCGACACTCACGGAGGTTTGATCAAGATAAATGACTTGGTAAACAAGCTTAACACAGTTGAAAACGCAATAAATCAGCTTGTTCAAGATTTTAACACACACACTCATACTGCTCCTTCCGGAGCAACTTCATCTCCAATACCTACAAGTACTGTTAATATAATAAATACACAGGTGTCGGACCTTGAAAACGATAAAGTAAAACATGGCTAAAAGAAAAGATATAATGCTTGATGAAAATCAAGACTTGTTAATAAGAAATGGTGACTTTGTAATTAGTGAAAGCGATGAACAACACATTCATACTATTATGCACGCTAATAAGGGTGATTTTAAACAGCACCCTGCTATTGGTGTTGCTATTACCTCTTTACTTAATTCTACTTTTAAAGCTAGGGACATTAAAAGGGCAATTAAGGTCGAATTAGAAAGAGATGGATACAGTGATGTAGATATCGATTTAAACATGAACTTAAAAACATTAAACATAAATGTCTCAAATTAAAGAAATAACAGTTGTTAGTGGCCAGAACATATACGATATAGCCCTACAATATTATGGGGACATCTCTATGATTTGGAAGATCATAGAAGATAATGATCTAAGTAATGGTATCGATACGGTTCTGTCTTCCGGGCAAAAGTTATTTATTGATGATTTAAAGGTTGTTAATAATGATTTAAAAGGGTATTTAACAATTACGGGAATTGCAACTGAACCAAATAATATATAGAACATGAAAACAATATTTAAAGGGTCTGATATTAAGTTACAATTACTCATCACAGATGATAATTTTAATGCTATTGACATAAACAATGCTTCAAGGTTAAATGTTTATTTGATTCAAAATGAATCGGTGGTATCAAAGTATTCTACTAATGACAAACTAGACGGATATGGCAAAATAAAGATAGAGAAAGATCATGTTGGACTAGTAACAATACCAATATCTTCTACAGAAACATCATCAATGGATGAGGGAGATGTCTATGCTGAATTACATTTGACTCAAAGCGATGAAGATTTCACTGACAAAAACAATAAGTCGATTAAATCGGAAATATTAGTATTTAAAGTTAAAAAAAGTATAGCTAATGAAGGTGGTAAGTAATATTAAGAATATTCATGTAGTTGTTTATTCAGTAAAAGATACGCTAACGACAAATAACAACAATCAATCTAAAGATAAGGGCAGATGAAGACTATACAGCAATTTTATGATGAGTTAATTCAAGAAAAGCAGAACTTCAGCTCGCTTAACGGTTTAACTCCTATTTCTGATACTAATCAACAATTTTTAAATGACTTAACCTCCAATAGTCGTGTTGCTGTATGGCGATTCATGTTATGGATTGTAGCTTTTGCATCTTGGATTAATTATAGTCTTTTCCAAACGCATAAAGAAGAAATCGAAAAAATAGCATCAGAAGCAATTCCCGGAACTGCTAAATGGTTAAGAAAAGAAGTGTTTAAATTTCAACTTGGTTATGCTTTGCAATGGATTGACAATAAGTATTCATATCCAACTATTGACCCTTCCGCAAGAATAATTAAATATTGTGCGGTTGTAGAAACAGGAGGAAGTGTAAGGGTAAAAGTTGCAAAATTAAATTCATCTAATCAACCTGCTCCACTAAGCGGAACAGAACTATTAGCACTTAAAGATTATATTAATGAAATAAAGTTCGCAGGAACAGTTACTAATGTAACCACAGGGAATGCGGACCTATTAAAGTTACAATTAAAGATCTATTATGATCCACAAGTCTTAGATGCTGCTGGTGTTTTGTTGTCCGATGGTGTGACTAAGCCAGTAGAGGTTGCGGTTAACAATTATATTAAGAACTTATCATTTAATGGCATCCTATATGTAAATCAACTGATTGACGCTATACAAATGGCTCAAGGTGTAGATCAGCCGTACATAACTCTAATTGAGGCAAAATACGGAGGTTTTCCCTATCAATCGGTTATAGAGAAGTATCAAGCTGATGCAGGTTATTTAATTATTGATCCTAACTTCCCATTATCTAACAATATTACTTACATCCCTAATGTTTAATTTAGACACGAACATACTATCTAATAGAAACATTCCTAATCAATGGAGAAAACCTAAATTTAAGGATTGGATTAAGGTTTTCTTGTCTGGAATAAAATCTATTCATTTGGAGTTCTTGTCGTTTAGAGACGATACAACATATTGGTTATATTTTAACGGTCAGATAATATATCTTGAACATGTATTAGACGATCAGTTTGATCCTATAAATAGAGGCATATACATTGAGAATACAGCAGATGTACAATACTACTATCTATACAACAATATAGAGCAACAACCTGTTTATCTCAATAACGCATCTGAAAATGCATCTGCAGACTATTTATTAAATGAATCGGAATACAATAACGTTTACACATTTATTGTTTGGGTGCCGTCATCGGTTCAATTCGATGAGTTTAAAATGAGGGCAATTATAGATAGGTATAGATTAGCAGGGAAAACATATACAATTCAAACGTATTAAAAAAATGAAAAAATGAAAAAATTAATTACAAACATCAACGGAGGCTTCCCATTCGTTTTAGACGATATAAGATGGATGGATGAAGGGCACATTGAAAGATTTAAAGCAATATTAGATGCTTTTGGTTTAACCGGTCAAGACTTTATTATATCAGGATGTCAGGTCACTTCTACTTCTACAGACTATCAAATATCTGATGGATATGTTTATATTAATGGAGATATAAGAAAAGTTGTTTCACACACTATCCAAAAGATCCCTCCTGCAGGGAATGGTCATTTTTGGACAACTTATGAAAATTATGATCCTTCAGGAAATAAAACATTTGAGGACGGAAGTACCCATGACACATATAAGAACTTATTTGCTAAGGTCATCATTCAGCCTAATAATATTGGTGGTCTTGACTTATTTGATCCAAATCTAATAGATAGAGTTTCAAATTATGTGAAAGGACAACTTTCATCAACATTGGAGGCACCACGTGAAGTTGGTTCACCGGGACAGCCTCCATTTATCTTTGGTTGGCAACATCAACCGGGTTTCGAGAAAGTATCTTTTTATAAGGATTTTCAAGCCACAGTAATATTGCAAGGAAAGGCGTTTAGAAACTTTGGAACTAACAACACTATCTTTATATTGCCAGCAGGATATAGACCAGCAAACACACGTTTATTCACGACTACAGGAGAGACAATCTTTGGAACACAAGTTCTTATTAGAATAACTATTTCATCAACAGGAAGTGTTGTCGTTTCCAATTTAAGTGATAATAATTCCTTAAGAGCCGTTTCTCTTGACTGTGTTCGATTTAGAGTCTAACTTCGAAAGATGTTTAACTCTAAATCTATTTCAAGTATGAAAACACCTATTTCTTATTATGGCGGCAAGCAAATGATGTTAAAAGAGATCTTGCCGCTAATTCCTACTCACGACATGTATGTAGAGCCGTTCTTTGGAGGAGGAGCTGTGTTTTGGGCTAAAGAACCTGTGAAAACAGAAGTTATTAATGATGTCAACGGTAATATTGTTAACTTTTATAAGGTTCTTAAGCATTCTTACTTTGATTTGGCTAAAAAAATCAATGAGACTCTTCTAAGTAGAGATATCTATAAAAAAGCACTAATCATATACGATATGCCGTGGTTGTTTGATGATGACCCTGTTGTTAGAGCTTGGGCGTTTTATGTGGTTACAAATCAGGGGTTTTCTTGTAAGATTGGTACTTGGGGATATGACAAGAACAAGAGAGCATACACATTTCAAAACAAAGTGGATACATTTAGTGAAGATCTAAGCAAGAGACTGAAGTACGTTCAAATCGAAAATAATGAAGCACACAAAGTAATGTTATCAAGAGATAAGGAGACAGCATTTCATTATATAGACCCTCCTTATATTGATTCTAATCAGGGACATTATGGTGGTTATACACATGAGCATTATAAGCGAGATCTTGATGCAATATCTCAATTAAAAGGTAAATTCTTGTTGAGTAGTTATGATAGTGATATTCTTCAAGATTATATAAAGAAACATGGATGGTATGTGAAGTACATTGATAAGCCATTGTGTGCATCCAATGGCAATAAGATTAAGACAAGAAAAAGAAAGATTGAAGTGTTAACAGCTAACTACCCCATTTAAAGCCTTTTTAATACACTTTTAAAATTGATTAACCCGGTAATATTTACCGGGTTTTTGTTTTAATTTATACTTTTGTGTGTGGAAAAAAATGCACGATTCGTTTTTCAAATCTGCACAATTCGTTTTTCCGAATATATAATGCACAATGAACTGATGCAAGTTTTTTTAAACTCGTTTTGTCTCAATTTCTATTATATTTTTTTAAACATTTAATTTCTTTTGTAAAGTTTTATCTATTTTATTGATAAATGAGTTGTTCATCAAGATACATCGTTTACACAAGTTAAAGATTAGACTTTACACTAAATTAGTTTCTAACCTTGTTGATGTTTCTTTATTTCTGAACTCTTTTTCATTAAAGTATCCTAAAAATACATTATTTATAATAAACTCTCCAAATTCCATTACCAATTTCATCAATTCCCTGAAAGTTCCCGCAAACCTTCATAACCCTCTTTTTCAAATCTAGCAATGAGTTTGTAAGCTGTTGGGCGAGATATTTCAAACACTTTACATAATTCTGTGATGGTATATTTTCCCGTCCGTTATTCACAAATAAATTCAATCTTTTGTTCCATAACTGTCGTTTCTTTCCAAGGCATAATAATTCGATTTTTTAATCAAATTATACCTAAAAAAGTGTAAACGATGTTTGTTTAACGTACCCGTATTGGCCCAAAGGTCTGGCTATGTGGAAAACCAATCGGGGGGGGTAATATAGCCATTGTTGGTCAGTGCTGTGTCATTCATATATTGTCTTTGTCCACTGATTTTGCCTTTTCTTTTTCTCTCGTGAGTGACTGCATTTTTAAAAATTTCTTTTTTGTTTTGCGTTGGGTTTGCAAGCTCTTTTTGCAGCTTTGGTAGTGTGAAGGATTTGAAGGAGTGACAATTTTATTGAACTATTATTTTATTGCCGTAAAACTTTTTCCCATTGCTTAATATAATTGTATAAAGTCCTTTAGCTTCTTTTTCTAAGTTTATACTGACCTTTTCAGAGTGTTTGTCAATATAATGCTGCTGAATTAGTCTGCCTGAACTGTTATAAAGATAAAGTGTCAAATATTTTTCTGTAAGGAAGTTCGAAGGAATTTTAATATTACAAATCCTTGTAACAGGATTTGGGAAAACCGACAACGTATTCGGTGTAAAAGGTATTTCGTTTATCCACACAATACCTCCATTTGTTGTTTTCAAAAGTGTTTGTCCAGATAAAATAAAGCCGACCGAATCATTTACAAAAAAAACTTTGTTTAGTGTTGTATTTATAGGACTATTTTGTTGTTGCCAGGATAAGCCATAGTTTGAAGTTTTAAGTATCAGACCAGAGTCACCAACAACATAACCCGTAGAATCATTTACAAAAAAAACCGAATTGAGTTTTAAGTTGAAACCAGTGTTTAATATGTTCCATGTGTCACCCAAATCATTTGAATTTAATACAATCCCTGAATCTCCTACAACATATCCGAAGTTTATTGACGGGAAATATAAATCACTAAATTTTTGATTTTGGTCTTGATAAACTACACTGTACCCTGAAGAAGGTGTATATTTTAATATTACCGTGTTATACCCTGTGGAGGGAGATGATAAACTCAATAGAATACCAACGGTGTCTTTTGGATAATAAATTTTACTTGGCTTATATGTCAAAAATGTATCTGTTCGGACTTCAATGTTGTTTTCAAAATATCGCTGAATAACCCTATTAGAAGCATCAAGGTATAGAATTTTATAGTTACTTGAATCATGAGCGAAAAAGTCACGATAATATCCAATGGTATTAGGCAAGGATTGCCATCCGCTTCCCTCTTGTTTCCAGTTTATCCTTAATATGCCCTGAAAATTCCATAAATAGTAAATGAATGGTTTGAAATATTTAACCGAATATGACGAAATTCCAATATTGCTATTTGTATAATCTGTTGTCCAAGAAGCATAATCATCAGTAGTTTTCTTTAAAAAAATATCATTGGGGCTACTTGGAGAAGGAGCATAAACGGTATAACAAAAAAATCCCGTATCACTACTTGTGAATACAGCATCTGCAAAAGAACTTGTCCATGGAGGAGTAACTGAAATATTAAAATAATAATGATTGTTCCACTGCGAATAACCTATGAGTGAAAGGGAAAATGAGAAAATCAATAAAACGAGTATTCTTTTCATGACTATAAGTTTTTTTGTTGTGCGAAGAAAAATTTAGCTTTTTGATCTTGCCTATCTGTTGGTCATTAAAGTAAGCACCAAACATGAATTTTAGCAATTGTTAACGGTTTTTCAAATAACCTTTAATTCACTTATTCTATGTTTTTCCTTAAAAGGTGTTTTAGTTTCATCCAAATATTTTTTTTATAGTATTCATTACCTTTAATATCCACATAAAACCAAAAAGAATTATCAATATATGCTTTTGTAACAGAATAATCTGTAAAATCATTGAGCTTTTCATATTTAGGATAAATAACAACACTGCCGTCAGAACTTACAAAACCATATTTATTATCATTAATTATTGTAAAACAATTTGAGTGATATTGTTTTTTTACTTTTTCAAACTGGTAATTTATTATTAGGTTTACAGTAGAATCTTCTCTAACGGCAAATCCCCATAATGAATCATTTCTTACTGCAAACAGGCAGTTTTCATTGTTCATAAAATTGGTCCAAATTGCCGGAAGGGTATCATACGTAACACCCTTGTCATCATAATAATCTAATACTAAACCTATTTTGTTATTTCGGGAATAGGTAAAATGAATACATATTTGTTTGCCTTTTGTACCACAACCTGAATAAGTGATACATTTAACAGGTTCTAATTTGTTATTAACACAATAAGAAGAATCTTTTATTTTGACATGATAAGTTCCATATCTATATTTTCCTATAAAATCATATCTAAAAGGGGTAAGGAATTTACCTTGATTATTGATGAACGCATATTTTTTTTTCTTTTTCACCCAACTTATATTTCCATAAAAAAAACCAACAGCTTCATATTTCGGTTTAAGGATAACTTCAAGAGAACGATTGGCATATCCCCATTTATTACCTTTTCTATAGGGAATTAATGTTTGGGATTGAATTATACTGCATAAAAATAAAAAAAGTATAAGTATAGAATTTCTCATAATTTTGTTCTATTCCATGAGTCTTTAAGGTACAAAAAATATTTCATTCTTACCGTTGCCATCTGTGACTTTATTCAATGACGGCTAACAGGTAGGTTGTGTTTACTTAGACTCTGTTATGAGTTTTAATAACTATCTATATCTTTTTCTTTTAGTATTGATTAAATGAACTAGCAAAATGATATAGAAATATTAAAAGCCCCATGTAAAAATATAATTTAAAAAAAATAAATTCTCCTTGATTTTGTCTAAGAATATACTCTTTATAAAAAGGATATACCAAAATTAAAATATAAATTACACTGACTGTCGTTTTTACATCTAATAATAACGAAGGGCTTATCAAATAACAAATCAAAGAAAATAAGAAC
>JALWLM010000168.1 GCA_027084145.1 Crocinitomicaceae bacterium
GATTAGCTCAGTTGGTTTAGAGCACCTGCCTTACAAGCAGGGGGTCACTGGTTCGAATCCAGTATCTCCCACGACAAAGCCTTCAAAAATGAGGGCTTTTTTTATTGCCAATTAATTAAGAATATCCGATAAAAGAAAGAAACTTCCGGTAACAAGAATTAAATCTTTTTCTTTAGCGTTATCAGTCGCTTTTTGATAAGCAAACTTTGCCTCTTTATAAAAGAACATTTGTTTAAAATCTTTCTGTAGAACAAATTTTTTCACATTTTCAATGTCCATAGAACGGAGATTGTTAAATTCCGTAAAATAGACTGTTATATTTTCAGGAATGATTTGAATCATTTCATTAACATTTTTGTCTTGGCTAAATCCTATTACAAGATGTAAATTGTCATAATTCATTTCTTGAATAGCGGCTAAACTTTGCTGAATCCCTTCTGGATTGTGTGCGACATCAAATATAATAACAGGGGACGTGGAAACAATTTGTAAACGTCCGATGAATCCGGTGTTTTTTTGTAATTGTTCTAGCCCTTCTTCTATTGCTTTATTAGAAATTTCAAATCCTTTTTCTT
This sequence comes from Crocinitomicaceae bacterium, assembly GCA_027084145.1. Classification (GTDB taxonomy): domain Bacteria; phylum Bacteroidota; class Bacteroidia; order Flavobacteriales_D; family Crocinitomicaceae; genus UBA4466. The sequence goes on from JALWLM010000168.1 coordinate 576, forward strand.
CCAGTTGCTCAATTATTTTTAAAACAAAGTTGAAATTATGTTTTTGATGTTCTCCAAGAAGCGGCAATCTGAATGGAGTAGAGGGGGCTTTTGTTTCGATGATTTCAGCTTCTTTTTCAGATGCTATCGTTATTAATATTTTTTTAGCTTTTTCAGCCATTACGCCTAGAACAACAGGCGTATGTTTTTTGATAATGCCTCCTTTTTCTTTTGCTATATTTTTGATTGTGTTTCCTAGAATGTTCGTATGTTCCAGACTAATGTTTGTAATTCCGGATACGATAGGTTGAATGATATTGGTTGCATCAAGACGACCTCCTAATCCTGTTTCAATGACACAAATGTCACAATGATTTTTTTTAAAATAATCCAAACTCATTGCAAATGTAATTTCAAAAAAGGAGGGTTGGAAATCAAATTTTATTTGTTGAATTTTTTCGATAAAAGCAATTACTTCTTTTTCGGAAATCTTTTTCCCGTTAATTCTTATTCTTTCTCTGAAATCTAAAATATGAGGAGAGGTAAACAATCCCGTTTTGTATCCTGCTTCAGTAATAATGGAGGCAAGTATAGAACAGGAAGAACCTTTACCGTTTGTACCTGCAATATGAATGAATTTAAGCTCTTTTTGAGGATTACCAATTGCTTGAAGAATCTTTTCAATGTTTTTCAGCGTTGGTTTATATGCTTTCTGTCCTATTTTTTGGTAGGATGGAAATTGTTTAAATAACCAATTTATAACACTTTGATATTTATTGTGCTTTAACGACAACAGACATGAAAACTTTTGCTAGAGGAGCTCCCGGATCTTTATTGTATTTGACTTGTTTTTTAACTTCATGAATCACCCTATTGATAAGTATCTGATTGGTTGTTGTTGTTTTTGATTTAATATTGTATGCAGAAATGACATTTCCTTCGGCATCAATCGTTAGTTTAAGATAGATTGTGGCATCCACATTGGATTTTAAATCAGTCATTATAGGATCGTTTAATCTCACTCTACCTTTCCCACTTCCTTTACCTCCATTTCCTCCGGTTCCTATTCCGGAATCACCTCCAAAAGTGTCACCGCTTCCTCCACTATCTCCATCACCGCTTCCTCCGGAAGCAAAAGGATTATTACTCTGTTCTGTTGTTGAATTTTGATTATCGGATACAGGTGCATTTGTATGATTGGATTCACCGGTATTAACGGTTGTTTCCGATTCTGTTTTTGTTGCGATTTTTTCTGTTTGAGGTTTAGGCTCTTGAACGGGAGCATCATTAGGTTTTCCGGAGCCACTACCTCCTTCTACAGTCAAATTTTTTAATTCTATTTCAGGGATTTGTGTATCCATTTCAACCATTACAGGTTGAGGTGGTGGATCAGCAATTTCAAACGTAATCATCATGATATAAGTAATGACAAACAGCAGAGAAATTATTCCTGCAATCATTCCTTTTCGATTATCATTTTTATCTACAATAGGATACCCCCCCATAAGTTTTATCTGTCGTATGCCATTACAGGATCCCAACCATTTGCTTGTGCTAAAGCCAGTACGTTAAATACAGCTTCATAGTCCGCTTTTCGGTGCCCTGCAATTTTAAGTTTTGATTTACCTGATTTTTCGACTGCAGCAGCCGCTAATTCTTTGATTTCATCAAAAGTCATAGGGTCTTCTATATTACCACCCGGAGTAACAACATACATGTTATCTTCAGTAATAATAACGGTTGGTGTTACAGGATCTGTTACCGGAGTCAACTTTTCATCGGGCTTAGGCAAGTCAATAGGAGTTTGGTCCTGACTCATCAAACTCATAATAATAAAGAAGATAAGCAGCAAGAATACCAAATCCGTCATGGATGCCATTCCTCCTTCTATTTTGACTTTGTTTCTCGTTCCTAAATCCATGGTTTACTTATTTACCGGGTTGTTGAAGTATATCCATAAATTCTAAGGCATCATTCTCCATTTGATAGACCACTTTTCCTATTCGAGCGACTAAGAAGTTGTAACCAACGTAGGCAATAATACCAACGATAAGACCGGCAACTGTTGTAATCATCGCTGTCATTATTCCCGGAGCAATAACATCAATATTTAAGCTGGCTGCATTTTGTAAGTCAATAAATACACCAACCATACCGACTGTTGTTCCCAAGAACCCAATCATTGGAGCTGCTCCTGCAGCCGTTGCTAAGAAACTTAAGCGTTGTTCTAATCTTAGTATTTCCAATTTTGCAGCATTTTCAATAGAAGCAGAAATTACTTCAATAGGACGGCCTAAACGGGCGATACCTTTTTCTAACATTCTTGCAGAAGGAGAATCAAATTGGTTGCAATAATCTTTTGCACGATCCATTTTTCCTTCTAAGATATATTCCCGGATTTTATTAATAAAACCTTTTTCTTCTTTACTTGCTTTTCTTAAAGCTAAGTATCGTTCAACAAAAATGAAGATTGCATATCCGAGCATTAAAGATAAGATGATTAAAATTCCCCATCCGCTCCATCCGATACCTTCATTGCCAAATTCTTCTGAACCTTTTAATATTTCCCAAAGACTTATACTTGTAACACCAACAGCATCTGTTGCATCTTCTACCGGAGTATCTGCTCCGGGTGTTTGTATTTGTAATAAAAAAGAAAATAATGTACTCATAATTTCGTTAACGTTTAAATGATTTAATTATTGCATGATTAAAAAAGCTCCTGCTCCGGATAAAAAACCTAAAAGAGCAAGTAAACTAATATTTTTCAAATACCAAAAGAATGAGATTTTTTCCATTCCCATAGCAACTACACCTGCAGCAGAACCTATGATTAACATACTTCCTCCCGTACCTGCAGAATAGGCAATAAAATGCCATAGAGGATCATCTATTCCTTCTTTAAACATTCCTAAACTAGCAGCAACTAAAGGAACGTTATCAATAACAGCAGAACCGAAACCGAGTAATAAAATAACGATATTAGTATTCGGTATAGCTTGATTCATGCTCTCGGCAAATTCATAAAGTAAACCTAAAGATTCCAGAGCTGCAACAGCCATCAAAATTCCAAAGAAGAATAACACACTGGGCATTTCAATCTTTGATAATGATTTATGAACGGGACTGTGATGACCGGAGTCTTTAATATGCCCATCTATAGAAGTTAATTTAAAATTCTTAGAACTAAAAAATTCGGCAAGTGCACAGACGACACCTAGAGAAAACATCATACCTACATAAGGAGGAAGGTGTGTTAAAGTTTTAAAAACAGGAACAAAAAGAATCATCGATAAACCGACATATAACATAATAGAGCTATATGTTGTATCATGGATTTCCTCAGGAGATGGTTGAGTTACTTTTTCCAGTTGACCTTTGAATACAGGAAACAGAGAAGCGATAAATATAGGTATGACCATACATATTACAGAAGGGATAAAAAGATGAGAAATTAACTTCGCTGTAGTTACTTTATTTCCTATCCAAAGCATTGTTGTTGTAACGTCTCCAATAGGCGACCAAGCTCCTCCTGCATTTGCAGCAATGACAATTAATCCGGCATACCACATACGAACTTTATTGTCGGCTATAATTTTTCGAAGAATGGTAATTAAAACAATAGTTGCAGTTAAGTTATCAATAATGGCAGATAAGATAAATGCTAATATAGTGAAAATCCAAAGTAACCTTGTTTTGCTTCTTGTTTTAATGTAATTTTTAAATGTAGAGAAACCATCGAAGTAGTCAATAATCTCAACAATGGTCATAGCTCCTAATAAAAAGAAGAGTATTTCTGCAGTTTTTCCCAGGTGATGAAGTAAAGAACTTTCCAACCAATGTGATTTTTCATGATGACTGAACTCTCCAAAACCGGTTACAAGTTCATGAGTATGAGAATCAAACCAAGTATCAAAGTGTTCAATTCCTAAAGCAATGAGAGCCCAACAGATAGCCATCATGATAACAGCCGGAATAAGCTTATCAATTTTTAATTGATGTTCTAAGGTTATTGCTAAATACCCAAGAATAAATGTGATGATAATAAAAGTTTCCATTTGATTTTTTTAAGATTATTAAATTAATTGTTTTAGAGCTATTTCAAAAGCAGCTTTAGCAATTCCTGTTTTATTTTTATTTATATGATAAGTATTGGATAAAGCGTCATATATGGTTTTACTGGTATCATTAAAAATATCAGCATCTTTTAATTCCTTTAAATCGTTGCTCATTAAGTAAGCAAATACACGAGCCATACCACAGTTAGATATAAAATCAGGGATAACAGAAATATTTTCATCTGCATGGTCTGCAATTTTCCCAAAGAATATTTCAGGATCGGCAAATGGAACATTGGCGCCGGCAGAAATAACCTCTACACCGCTTTTGATCATTCTTTCCAATTGATCAAGCGTAATGAGTCTTGATGCGGCACAAGGGATAAAAACATCTGCTTCAATATCCCAAATTTGATTATTAATTTCTTCAAAAGGAATTAAGTTGTTGTGGTTTAATTCATTACCATTTTTATTTAAGAATAATTCTTTTATTTCTTCAAATGAAAAACCGTTTTTGTTAATCAATCCACCGACACGGTCTATTATTCCAACGATTTTAGCACCTTCTTGGGCAAGATAATATGCGGCAGCAGAACCAACATTACCCCATCCTTGGACAATGACTTTTTTGTCTTTTAAGTTTCCACCCCAAATGTTGTAATAGTGTTTAATTGATTCAGCGACTCCATATCCCGTAATCATATCGGCAACAACATATTTGCGATCAATAGACGGAGTATATTGAGTATCTTCAATTCGCTTGAGAACACCTTGTCTAAGCTGTCCGATTCTATGAATTTTTTGAGATTCTCGAGGCTGGAAATGCCCATTGAAAACTCCTTCTTGTGGGTGCCAAACACCACAATCTTCTGTAATGGGAATAACCTCATGAATTTCATCCACATTTAAATCTCCCCCCGTGCCGTAATAATGTTTTAAGAGAGGAGTAACAGCAGCAAACCAACGTCTTAAAACCCCTTCTTTTCTTGGGTCTTTCGGATCAAAGTTGATACCTGATTTTGCGCCGCCAATAGGAGGTCCGGCAACGGTAAATTTGACTTCCATGGTTTTGGCTAAGGATTCTACTTCCCGTTTATCCAATCCTTTTCTCATTCTTGTTCCTCCTCCGGCTGCCCCTCCTCGAAGAGAGTTAATCACCACCCAGCCCTCAGCTTCTGTTTCCGAATCTTTCCATTCAAATACAATTTCAGGTCGTTTATATTCAAATTTATTAAGTAATTCTTTCATGTTAAAAATGATTTCAGCAAGCAAAAATAAGAAAAGAATTTAGACATCTATAAAAATGAAACTTTTGATTCTGTAAATTACCAACAATTAATAAACTTTTACGAAACATGAAGTACACCAC
>JALWLM010000169.1 GCA_027084145.1 Crocinitomicaceae bacterium
AAAAAGATGAATATTACTTTAAAATTGGTTATTCACACTTCAAAGAAGGTGATTTTGAAAAAGCTAAAAGTGCTTTTTTTGAGGTAAAAGACAGTAATTCCCAATATGGTGCACCTTCACTTTATTATTATTCTCATATTGCCTACCAAGACGGAAAATATCAAACAGCTTTAGAGGGTTTCTTGAAATTGGAGAATGACCCTAAATTCGGAAAGGTTGCCCCTTACTACATTGCTCAGATTTATTATTTGCAAGGAGATTACGAAAAAGTAACACAATATGCGTCAAAATTAAATGGAAAAAACGCAGTTGTTAATGAAAAGGATATGAATCACTTAATCGGTGATGCTTATTATCGAACAAAGAAATACCGTGAAGCGATTCCATATCTTGAAAAATACAATCGTTCTAAAAAAACAACAAGAGAAGAAGATTATCGTTTAGCCTATGCTTACTTCAAATCTGGGAAGTACGAAAAAGCAGCCCCTCTATTCAATCGTGTGTTAGCAAAAGAAGATAGTTTGGGGCAAATTGCTGCTTACCAGTTAGGACAATCAATGCTGAAAATGGACAATTTAACTGGTGCGCGTGGAGCCTTTGAAGAAGCTGCATTTATGGATTTTGACCCTAGAATTCAAGAAGACGCATTGTATAATTATGCGATACTATCTTACCAATTAGATGTCAATCCTTATAATGAAGCAGTAGAAGCGTTTGAATTATTTTTAAACAAATATCCTAATAGCCCGCGTACAGAAGATATTCATCAATACCTCGTCAATGTTTATTTGGCTTCAAATAATTACAGCGAAGCTCTTAAGTCTATTGATAAAATTAAAAATAAAGGACTTCGACTAAAGACTGCATACCAACTCATAGCTTTCAATCAAGGAGTAGATCGATTTCAAAAAAATAATTTTGAAGGGGCTAAACAATCTTTCCGGTTAGTTAAAAAATATCCTGTAAATGACAGACTTACCGCTGAATCCGTATATTGGACAGCTGACGCAGAATATCGATTGAAAAATCTAAATAAAGCTATTGATACTTATAAATCATTTGTAAAACTTCCTGCAATTCAATCGACAGAACTCAAAAAAGATGCTTATTACAATATTGGATACGCCTATATTGACTTAAACGAACGGGAAAAGGCCATTGAAGCATTTAGAACTTATCTGCAATCTAAACCGAAAAGCATTTCAAAAAAAATAGATGCATTACTCCGTGTAGGTGACAGTTATTATGTTATTAGACAAAATGATGCAGCTATCAATTATTACCAAGAAGTTGTAGATATTGATAAAGAACACGTCGATCAAGCTCTATTTTATTTAGCAAGAACCTACGGATATAAAGGAAATAATCAAAAACGAATTCTGTTACTGAAAAAATTAATCGAAAAATATCCTAATTCTAAATATCTACAAAAAGCTATTTATGAACTCGGAGAAACTTATTTATCTGAAGGAAAATTTGATAAAGCTTTAAAATATTTTAATCAAATAATAGTCAACTATCCTGCCTCAAGTCTTGCTATAGATGCTCACATGAATATTGCTGACATCTATTATAAACAAGGTGATTATACTAAAGCGGAACAAAGCTACAAACACATCTTAGAACAATATGGAAATGATGGTAAAATCTGTGAAAAAGCTGTTAGAGGACTCATAGATATCTATAAAGCATCACAACAACCTGAAAAAGTTGAGAATCTATTAACTCTTTATCCATGCGCTAACTTCTCTGATGTTGAAAAAGAAAACTTGTATTATCTTCCGGCTATAGAAGCTTACAATGATGAAAATTATCAACAAGCAATTCCTCTTTTTGAGAAATATTTAGACAAGTTTAACCAAGGAAAATACCATTCAGAAATTAAAAATTACCTTGCTGACAGTTATTATAATATTGGAGATACTGCAAAAGCTATTGATATTTATCAAGAAACGATTAAAGGACCAACTACAGGCTTTACAGAACTTGCCGCTGCTAGAGTTTCTCATTATTTTTATAACTCGGGTAAATACAATGAAGCAATTCCTGCTTACTTAAAATTAGAAGAAGTCAGCACGACTCCTTCTGTTGTGCAAAACGCTAAAATAGGATTGATGCGTAGTTATTTCTTAATAGAAAATTGGGGGAAATCTGCAGAATACGCTGAAAAAGTATTGAAAGAAAAAGACATTAAAAAAGATTTGAAATTAGAAGCACATTATGCTAAAGGAATGGCTAATTTTTATAAAGGAAACTATGATGCGGCAAAATCATCACTCGTATGGGTGTTTAACAATACTTCAACAGTAAAAGGAGCAGAAACGCACTTTGCTCTTGCAGAATCCTTTTACAAACAAGGTTATCTTGATCAAGCTGATAAAGAAATAGATGCTTTATTAAAGCAAAAACCTGTTTACAATTATTGGATAGCAAAAGCACTTATTCTTCGTTCAAAAATTTATATCGAACAAGACAAGCTCATTGAAGCAGAACAAAATTTGAAATCTGTACTGAAACATTATCCTATAAAAGATGATGGTATATTAGATGAAGCCAATGCAGTCTGGGATGAGTTAATGCAATTAAAAGAGGCTTCAAAAACAATCGAAGAAGATGGAGAAACAATCATCGAAATTGAAGATTCTGAAAACACTAATGACAATGATAATCAAGATTAATATGAAATATCTATTTTTAACATTCGCTAATATTTGTTTGGTTTTTATTGGTTTTGGACAAGGAAATGATCCGGTGGAGGTTGTAGCTGAAGGTGATAGAAGTATAGAAAAGGCATATCGAATAACGGAACGTCCAAAAATAAAAGACACAACCATTCCTTCCAGAACTGTTGAATATCCTTTATTGTCTTTGTACTATCCTACACAAACGAAAATTGATAAAATTCAACCTGCTTCTATAAAAACGAAAGAAAAGCTGTCAAAATTATATCCTGCATATATTAAGTTGGGAATAGGTTCTAAAGTAATGCCTTTAGGCGAATTGTATTACAATTCTACTCGCTCCCGTAAATATATTTATGGTATTCATGCACAACATCTGAGTTCTTTTGGTCCCGTAAAAGATTATCTAAATAGTAATTTCGACCGTACTCGAACTACGCTTTATGGAGGTATTATAGAAAGAAAATATAAGTTACGTGGAGAGGTCCACTACAATAATCAAGGTTTTCATTATTATGGTCTCCCTGCTACCACTCAAATAAAACGAGACAGTATTTATCAAAGATATAATGATGTTGGGACTGATTTACGTTTTGATTCTCACCAAAAAGACAGTGCAAAACTCAACTATTCTATTGGTTTAAGTTATAACAACTTTCTATCTAAAAAGCCGGATAGTCTGGAAAAATGGAGAGCTAGAGAAAACTTTGTAGGGCTTATTACCGATTGGAAATATAAACAAGGGAAAGAAACTTATCAATTAGGTTTAGATGTGCTCTACAACGGATATCGTTATGGAATAGCAGACAGTTTACTCTCCAACAATATCGATAGCGGACTGGTATTAAACAATACAATCGTTTCTTTAAATCCTGAAATTATCACACAATTTGAAGATCATCGTTTTAAAGCAAAAATAGGTGTAGATATGGTTTTAGACGCTCATCAAAAAACACATTTTTATGTATTCCCAAAAGCCGAGGTGAAATATAGTTTATTCAATGATGTATTTATCCCTTACGCAGGAATAAGAGGAGGTGTTAATCAAGGAACATTCAAACGTATGACACGTGAAAATGAGTTTATTTTACCGAATATAGTTTTAAAAAATGAACGGACTTCTTATGACCTTTACGGTGGTTTTAAAGGAACATTGAGTAATACGATTGGGTTTAACTTAGGATTCAGTATGGCTAACCTCAAAGACAAAGCCTTCTTTGTACAGGACACCACTTATTCACAAGGAAATAAATTTAATATTATTTATGATACGGTTAACCGTACCATCATTGAAGGAAGTATTTTTTACCAACAGGGTGAGAAAATAAAAATTGATGGAATCACCCGCTTTTATTCATATTCTTTATTTAATAACAGCTATGCTTGGAATCTTCCGCAATTAGAGTTTATCCTTCGAGGGCATTACAATCTTTTTGATAAATTCATTTTTAATTTGGATGCCAAACTGGAACAAGGTAGAAAAACATTAGTTATTGATCCAAATGATACGGAAGATATCTTTGTTGAAAATGGACAGCGTATTAAAAAATTAGGTTTTATTGCCGATTTTAATTTAGGGATTGAATATCGATATACAAAACGTATTTCTGCATTCCTTCAATTGAATAACCTTGCCTCGCAAAGTTATCAAAGATGGTATAATTATCCCGTTCAAGCTTTTCAAGTTTTAGGGGGAGTAACTTTTAGATTCTAACGATGCTGAAAGGAATCGTTTTAAAATCAACAGGCAAATGGTACACCGTAGAACTTGAAAACGGAGAGATTGTGACTTCTCGCCTTCGAGGAAAAATGAGATTAGAAGGATTAAAAACCACGAACCCTATAGCTGCAGGTGATATTGTTTATTTAGGAAAAAAAGATAATGAAGGTGTTTATGTCATTGAATCTATTGAAGAAAGAAAAAATTATATTGTTAGAAAATCAACTAATTTGAGCAAGAAAAAGCAAATCATTGCCGCAAATGTTGATCGTGCTTATTTAATTGTAACTATTAAGCAACCTGAGACACAAATCGGTTTTATTGACCGCTTTTTAGTTTCAGCAGAATCTTTCCGTATTCCGGTAACATTGTTATTCAATAAAATTGATTTATGCAACGACGATGAACTGGAATATATTGATGCGCTTATTGACATGTACCAAAGAATCGCTTATCCGGGACATAAAATATCTGCAAATAACCAAGATAATATCGACTTTCTTCGGGAAGAGATAAAAGATAAACAAGTCGTCATTTCCGGTCATAGCGGAGTAGGCAAAAGTACACTCATCAATGCTTTAGATCCTAATCTGAATCTAAAAACAGGTGAAATTTCAAACGTTCACCTTCAGGGAAAACATACTACCACTTTTGCTGAAATGCATAAACTTCAATCCGGCGGCTATATCATAGACACTCCGGGGATAAGAGCTTTTGGTCTAATTGATATTGATAAAAAAGTGCTCTCCCACTATTTTCCTGAAATGAGGAAATTTCTAGGTCAGTGCAAATTCAATAATTGTTTACATATTAATGAACCTCAATGTGCTGTTAAAGATGCGTTAGAAAATGGGATTATTGATGAAAGTCGTTATATCAGTTATCTTCAAATGATGGAAGAGGATCAAGAAGAATCGTACCGAAAAGATATTTACGGATGAAAGTTGTTTTACAAAGAGTATCAGAAGCATTTGTCAAAATTGATAATACCATCAAAGGAAGAATCAATCAAGGCATACTTATTCTTTTAGGAATAGAACATGAAGATCAAGATGAAGATATCGATTGGCTCATTCATAAAATTACACATCTTCGTATCTTTTCTGATGAAAACGGCAAAATGAACTTATCCATTCAAGATGTTCAAGGAGAATTTTTGGTAATTAGTCAATTTACTTTACATGCTTCCACCAAAAAAGGACACCGCCCCAGCTATATTCAAGCAGCAAAACCCGATGTTGCGATTCCTCTTTATGAAAAATTCATCCAACAATTAAAACAATCCGGTTTAAATGTAGAAACAGGTAAATTCGGTGCAGATATGAAAATCGGACTCATCAATGATGGACCTGTCACAATTATTATTGACAGTAAAAACAGAGTTTAAAGATTATTCTACCAAATATCTATTAATAAGATTGTTATGCTCAAGCAAAAAATATTTTTTAAATAGTTTAATTTGTTCATTTTTTCAAACTTTAAACCTTTAAAAGTTTCTTTTTTAGGAAACTTTTTTCTATCTTTGTGACAAAGAGGTAAGGCAATGAGTCCAAAATATCAGATTGAATTTTTAGA
>JALWLM010000170.1:0-823 GCA_027084145.1 Crocinitomicaceae bacterium
TAAAAAAACAAGTGAAATCTTCAGATACGGTTTGGTTGGCAACGGATGAAGACCGTGAAGGAGAGGCTATTTCTTGGCATCTGTATGAAGTTCTAAATTTAAAGAAAAAAGATACTAAGCGTATTACGTTTAATGAAATAACAAAACCGGCTATTTTAAAAGCGATTGAAAATCCTAGAGAAATTGATATTCATTTAGTAAATGCTCAACAGGCGAGGAGAATATTAGATAGATTGGTCGGTTTTGAATTATCACCGGTTCTTTGGAGGAAGGTAAAAAGAGGGCTTTCTGCCGGTAGGGTACAATCTGTAGCAGTAAGACTAATTGTAGAGAAAGAAAAAGAAATCCAAGCTTTTAAGGGTGAAAGTTTTTATAAGATATCCGCAGTTTTTGAGAGCCCGAGAGGTACGATAAAGACAACGGTTTCAAGGCAATTAAAAAGTGAGGAGGAAGCAATGGAGTTGTTGGAGAGGTGTAAGAATGATATCTTTTCTGTTGTTGAAGTTTCTAAAAAACCGGTTATCAAAAAGCCGGTAGCACCCTTTACAACATCTACTTTACAGCAAGAAGCAAGTTTAAAATTAGGTTTTTCTGTATCAAGAACGATGTCTGTAGCTCAACGTTTGTATGAGTACGGAAAGATTACCTATATGAGAACCGATTCTGTTAATTTGTCTGACACGGCAATTGAAGGAGCAAAAAAGGAAATCATTGCAGCTTACGGGAAAGAATATTCAAACCCTAGAAAGTATAAGACAAAGAGTTCGGGGGCACAGGAAGCACACGAAGCAATTCGACCTTCGGATTTTTCAAAACATTCAAT
>JALWLM010000170.1:833-5973 GCA_027084145.1 Crocinitomicaceae bacterium
ATTGAGGGAGAAAGTGATGAGGTTAAATTGTATGATTTGATTTGGAAACGAGCAATTTCTTCTCAAATGGCTGATGCAAAAATTGAACGCACAACCATCAAGATTTCGGGAGAAAATATTGAAGAAGTTTTTACGGCAAAAGGAGAAGTTATCACATTTGACGGTTTTTTAAAAGTTTATTTAGAGAGTTCTTTGGATGAAGATGAAGAAGACGAACAATTTTCAGATATACTTCCAGTTGTAAAAGAAGGAGAAAAAGTTGATTTGCAGAGGGTTCAAGTAACTCAACGATTTTCTAGACCTCCTTCGAGGTATGTGGAGGCATCTTTAGTGAAACGTTTGGAAGAATTAGGTATTGGTCGTCCGTCCACCTATGCACCTACTATTTCTACGATTCAAAAAAGAGGGTATGTAGAAAAACCAATTCGAGAAGGGAAAGAGCGGAAATATATCCAAATGATTTTAGAAGAAGGTGAAATCAGTAAGAAGGAATTAACCGAGATAACGGGAAAAGAAAAGAACAAACTGGCGCCGACAGATATAGGAATTGTTGTTACAGAATTTTTAGCGGAGCATTTTCCTCAGATTATGGAATATGATTTTACGGCAAAAGTAGAATCTGAATTTGACGAGATTGCACAAGGAAATATTGAGTGGACAAAAATGTTAGAAGCTTTTTATGGCCCGTTTCATCAGAGAGTAGAGGAAACTTTAGAGCATTCGGAAAGAGTTACCGGAGAGAGAGAGTTGGGGATTGATCCAGCAACAGGACGAAAGGTAATTGTTCGAATAGGCCGGTTTGGTCCGATGGTGCAAATTGGAGATGAACAAGAAGACGGAGAAAAGCCTAAGTTTGCCTCTTTAAGAGAAGGGCAACATATCGGGACAATTACACTTGAAGAGGCCTTAGAGTTATTTAAGTTACCTCGAGTGTTGGGAGAGATGGAAGGGAAACCTGTAAAAGCCAATATTGGTCGTTTTGGTCCTTATGTTCAGTTAGGGAGTTTATTTGCATCGATTCCTAAGGATGAAGATCCTATGACGATAACTTTTGAGCAGGCAGTAGAGTTGATTGAGCAAAAGCGAGAAGAAGATGCTAAAAAAGTGATAAAAACTTTTCAGGAAAGAGAAGAAGTTCAAATACTCAATGGTCGATGGGGGCCTTATCTTAAAATAGGAAGAAAAAATTTCAAACTTCCAAAAGGCGTTGATGCTGAAAAATTAACGTTGGAAGAGTGTTTGGAAATAGCAGAGAATCAACCTAAAAAAAGACGTTCCGGAAGAAAATAATAGAGTTATTAACGCTTGTTTTTGGAATACTTTTTTTAGTAGTTTGAAGAAATGCTAAATTGTCTTGTATCTTTATTTTCTTATAAAGAAAGCATAAATCCATGGATGATATTTCAATTTATTTCACTCCACTTCAAAAACATACTTCTTATTTAGGAGAAATTTGTTCTATGGTGAACTTTCACCAAGAGGGTTCTTTTCCCGAATTAGAGAAAAAAGGGATAGCGATTATGTATGTTCCTGAATACCGAAATTCAAGTCAACAGATTAATGATAGTTTAAATCATATAGAATTAATACGGGATCGTTTTTATGAGTTATCTAAAGGGAATCATTGGAGTTTTCCTATTTATGATCTTGGGGTAGTTCGTCCGGGAGAGCGTATAGAGGATACTTATTTTGCTTTGTCAAAAATTATTAAAGAGTTGGTTAAAAAAGAAATCATTCCCTTTGTGATTGGAGGGAGTCAAGATTTGACATTGGCATGTTTTAAAGGTTTTAATGATTTGGAGCAATTGATAAATGTATGTAATATCGATTCGAAGTTGGATATTGGAAATCCGGATAGAGAAATTTCAGAAGATGAGTACATTGCTCATTTTTTAACCGAACGTCCTTGTCATTTGTTTAATTACAGCATCATAGGGGTTCAACGTCCTTTTGTGAAAGAAGAAGAAATTTCTTTATTTGATAACTTAAATTTTGATGTTTTGAGATTGGGAGAATTGGATGCGGATTTTAAAAGAGCCGAGCCTTTTCTTCGAAATTCAGATATCATTTCCATCGATTATCGATGCTTGCGGGCTTCTGATGTAGAAGGACTTTCTAATCCAAACGGAATATCTTCATCCCATATTTGTCAAATTGCCCGTTATGCGGGAGTTAGTGATAAGCTTAACTGTGCAGGGATATTTAATTTACCTGAAATAGGAGAAAAAGGAGCGTCTTTGATTGCTCAAATCATTTGGTATTTTATTGATGGAGTTGAAAATAGAGTAGGAGATTTCCCTATAGGTTCAAAGAAAAATTACACGCAATTTTATGTTCATATCGAGGATATAGAAGAGCCAATAGTGTTTTATAAAAGTAATAAATCAGATCGTTGGTGGATTGAAGTGAAAGAGGTTTTGCCTGATTCGAAGTACATTCGACATCATTTGATACCTTGTGATAAAAAGGATTATGAAGCGGCTCTTTACAATAATATTCCTGATCTTTGGTGGAACACTTTGAAAAAAATGGGTTAAAATTTTTAAAAAAAAGTTTTTTATTCGAATCATTTCAGAAAATATTCGTAATATTGCACCCCGTTTTAGTGGGATAAATAAAAAGAAATTACACAGGTCATGGAATTTATAAAAGAAATAGCAAACGAATTAGTTGAAAAAAACAATATTCCTGAGTTTTCGAGTGGGGATACAGTTACTGTTGCCTATAAAATTAAAGAAGGGAATAAAGAACGTATCCAGCAATTTCAAGGAGTTGTTTTACAACGAAGAGGGAGTGGAACCACCGAGACATTTACAGTTAGAAAAATGTCAGGAAATATTGGGGTTGAGCGTATTTTCCCAATTAATTCACCGTTTATAGAAAGCATTACAGTAAATAAGAAAGGAAAGGTTCGTAGATCACGTATTTTCTACTTTAGAGGAAGAACCGGAAAAGCTGCAAGAATTAAAGAAAAGAAAGTATATTCTTCGGATAAAAAATAAGATTTAGATTTTAATATATGAATCAAAAAGTCTCTTAAACAAGAGGCTTTTTTTATTGATATGATTTTGTTGTTATTTTTTAGCTATTGTACTTGGTGTGTCTATATTCTATGATTTTTCAAAATCATCAATAAATAAAACTATTTAGGTCTGATCATTGTTATTTTTACAATTGCATGATGAAATTTAGGATAATATCTTCCAGGTTGGAATTTTATATTTTTCACATAATTTCTGAGTCTATATTTTGCAGGTGTGCTTTTTAGATTGGTTTCGATTAATTTGACACCGGTAACATTTCCATTAACGTCAACAGCTAATTCAAATTTAGCATACCCATTTGCGTTTCCTTCAATAATGAAAGCCGGTTTTTCAGCAAATGTTCTTCCGTCTTGTTTCACGCTTCCTCCTATCAATTGAGAGTAACCAATTTGTGTAAGTAAAAGGAATAAAAAAGAGGTGATAATTTTATTTTTCATTGAATTTATTTTTATCGTACAAATACCCATTCATTTTCAGAGGATTGATGTATATCGAATGAATATCCGGCAACATCAAACAGTTTAATTTCTTGAATGTCAGATATATTTTTTTCAATGATATATCTTGCCATCATTCCTCTTGCTTTCTTAGCATAAACCATGACTACTTTATATTTTCCGTTTTTAAATTCTTTAAAAACAGGTGTAATCACCTTTGATTTTAGTGTTTTTTTGTCAACGGCTTTAAAATATTCATTAGAAGCAAGATTAATTAAAATGTTATCCTCGTTGGTTTGGTTAATATAGTTAGCAATTTTTGTGCCCCAAAATTGATAGAGGTTTTTTATTTCTTGTGAGATGTGAAGTTTAGTACCCATTTCCAAGCGGTAGGGGGGGATTAAATCTAATGGACGCAGTACGCCATATAATCCGGAGAGAATGATTAGTTTTTTTTGAGCTCTTTCACACTCTTCAATACCCATAGATGGTGCATCAAGTCCTCTATAAACTTCTCCATCAAATGCAGCAGCTGCATGGGTAAAATTTTCTCCTAGTTTACCTTCTTTTTTCCATTCCTGATAGCGTTGATGGTTTAAATCAGCTAAATCTTTTGAAATTTTCATCAATTCGCTGATGTCTTCCGGAGAAAGTTTTTTAAGATGTTGAATTAAAATGTCGACTTCGTTTAGAAAAGGAGGGATTGTTGCTTTTTCACATTGCAACTTTTTTGAGATGTCAATTTTTTTAGCAGGGGATAGTAATATTTTCATCCGTTAATATTAAAAATAAACTTATCAAAGATAAAATTGTTTTTGAATAAATTCTATTTTATTCCTCGATTCTTTTTGATGATGTCGTAAGCTTCTTGTATTTTTTGAAATTTTTCTTTAGCGCCTTTGATATATTCTTCTCCCATGGTAGAAACTTTGTCAGGATGATATTTAATGGCTAATTTTCGATATGCTTTTTTGATTTCTTCATTACTTGCATTTTTTGAAACTCCTAAAATTTGATATGCAATAGAGAGCGAATAACTTTCCTTTTGGCGGTATGATTTGTATTGATACTGGTTGTCAGAGTGTTGATGTGTATAAGAGAACATACTTTTAATTGAGATGTAATCGGTTTGGTGAATACCGATAAGAGAAGCTATTTTTCTAATGACACTTTCTTCTTGAGAAGAAATAGAACCGTCTGCATGAGCGATTCCGAAAAGATAATAGAGTAATTGAATCTTTTCGGGATACCTCATATATTGTCGGACATCGGCAGCAATGTCATTGATGTAAATGGGTTCTCCGTCTAAATATTCTTTTAAGATTCGAAGGTTTTTTTTAAGATGATGTTCTCCAAATTGTCGAATAAGAAAGCTTTTTACGTAGTTTAATTCTGACTTTAGTGCTTTGCCGTCAGCTTTCATTACTTTTGCCGTAAAAGCCATTAATACCGTAGGGAAATCATAAGAAGAACTTGCAGATAAACGATCTCCTCTTGTGAAGTTCTCAACAAAAGTTCCGATAAAATATCCTATTACTCCTGCAAAGAACTTACCTTTTGAGAGAAAAAAGAATAAAAGTGCTAATCCCCATCTAATCATTATACAATATAAATAAAAAAGTTGCCCTTCTTTTAGAAGAAGAGTAACAAAGTTAAAAT
>JALWLM010000171.1 GCA_027084145.1 Crocinitomicaceae bacterium
CTGCAAAGAACATTGAAGCTACCATTACTAATTTTTTCATAACTTACTTTTTAAAATTAATTTATCGGACACAAGTTAGTACTTTTTTTTTAATTTTCCTATTCTTGTAATACGTCCCTTCACTTTATCTCCTATATTAACCTCTATTTCCGTACCTAAAGGTAAAAACAAATCTATTCTCGAACCGAATTTAATAAACCCGAATTCTTCTCCTGCCTTTATTTTTTGTGAAGGTGTGATATAATAACAAATCCTTCTTGCTATTGCTCCCGCTATCTGACGGAATAAAACTTCATGTCCTGTTTCTTCATGTTTTGCCACTAAAGTTGTTCGCTCGTTTTCCGTACTACTTTTAGGATGCCAGGCAACCAAAAACTTACCGGGATGATATTTGACATAATTGACAATTCCCGATATAGGGTTATAATTCGCATGAACATTTAAAGGTGACATAAAAATCGAAACTTGTATCCTTTTATCTTTAAAATACTCTGTCTCATCTGTTTCTTCGATAACAACTACCTTACCGTCTGCCGGACATAAAATATCATTTGGGGAAGAATTTATTCTCCTTTTAGGAATACGAAAAAACTGCATCGTCAATAAAAAAATAACTACAATTAGTCCTGACAATAAAATATATAATAAAAGTGATTTTGTTTTTTCAAACAAAAAATAGTTTCCTATTTGTAATAGAATTAAAAAAAATCCTAAACCAATTAAAATAGAATATCCTTCTCTGTGAATCTTCATTTAATTTTTTCTTTTAAATCAATCTTCAAAGATACATATAAAAAAGTAGCCAAGTAAAAAAAAATGGTACTGTTAAAATCATTGCGTCTAAACGATCGAGAATTCCTCCGTGTCCGGGAATCAGATTTCCTGAGTCTTTTACTTCTGCATTTCTTTTTAATAAAGACTCAAGTAAGTCTCCTAAGACTGCTGTCGGAGAAATAATTACAGGACTCAAAATCCATAATAATCGGTGTTCCGGATCGATGATCTCTCCAATAAAATAAGCAACAACAAAACTAAACACAAAACCTCCAATCGTCCCTTCCCACGTTTTTTTCGGGGAAATGTGAGAAATCATCTTGTGCTTCCCAAAAAATTTACCTACCAAAAAAGCAAAGGTATCATTGGTCCAAATTAACAATAACATCCCTACCATAAAAGGAAACTTATTGTAGTCATTAACAATCATTAAGGAAATAATCGAAAATGGAACAATCAAATAGAACCAACCAAATGTAAAAACTGCAATATTTAATATTGGGTTTTCTTTTTTTCTGAATATCTCAACTAAAAAGAACAAAAAAACAAGAATCGGTAGAAAGAATAATAATTTCTCAGGTAAGATATGCATAAAAATCGAAGCAATTAAAGCATAACTTAAAACCAATAAGGACGTTGCGAATTCCCAAGAAATAGAGACGTTATTTAATCTTTTCGTTAATTTAAAAAATTCAATACTACTCAATAATAAAAAAAGAAAGAAAATAACTTGTGCTATATCCTTAGAAAAAAACAAAGGAAGTAAAATCATTGCAACAAAGACAAGTCCTGACAAACTTCGAACTAAGATATTTTTCATTCTTCTTTTTTCAGTTTTGATAAAATCTCTTTTGCCTTCTCCTCATTTTCTTTCAACACATTGAGATAAATATATCCAAAGGCATTATAAGATGAATCTTTTTTATTTAATAAAACAACCTCTACCCCCTCATTCTCTAAAGCCATTTTATAGATATGAGCCTCGTATTCATTGATTGTTTGATATACCGAAACAACCCTAGGCTCAGGAATCAGTTTTATCCGGAGCATCTTTAACTTCTCCTTGACTCTCTGTATTAGATTGTTCTTCCGGGTTTTCTTGTTTTTCATTTTCATTAAGTGCAATATTATTTTCAACCTCCGGATTTGTTTCCTCTTCTTCCTTATATCCCCATTTTCTCTCTCCAAAAATTTCAATTAAATCATCTTTAAAGATCACTTCTTTTTCTAATAATTTTTCTGCCAATATTTTTAGTTTATCCTTATTATTAGATAAAATTTCTAAAGCTCGAGCATATTGCTCTTCGATGATTTTCTTTACTTCTTCATCAATGACTTGTGCCGTTTTCTCAGAATAAGGCTTTGTAAATGCCGATGCATTAGGATCATAATAGGAAATATTTCCTAATTTTTTATTTAGTCCATAAATTGAAACCATGGCATAAGCTTGCTTGGTAATTTTTTCCAAATCACTCAATGCTCCCGTACTGATTTCTCCAAAAATAAGTTCTTCTGCAGCTCTTCCTCCTAAAGCACTACAAATCTCATCTAACATTTGATTTGTTCTTGTTATACTTCTTTCTTCAGGTAAATACCATGCTGCTCCTAAAGACCTTCCTCTCGGTACAATTGTAACTTTTACCAATGGATTTGCGTGCTCTAACAGCCATGAAACCGTAGCATGTCCTGCCTCGTGATAAGCAATTGCTTCTTTTTCATTTGGCGTAATAATTTTATTTTTCTTTTCTAAACCTGCTACAATTCGATCTACAGCATCTAAGAAGTCTTGTTTTTCCACATATTTCTTATTTTTTCTTGCTGCAATCAAAGCTGCTTCATTACATAAATTAGCTATATCTGCCCCTGAAAATCCGGGAGTTTGTCTTGCTAAAAAGTCAACATCCAAATCACCTTTCAATTTCAATGGTTTTAAATGAACTTTAAAGATTTCCTTTCGTTCATTTAAATCCGGCATGTCAATATAGATTTGTCTATCAAATCGCCCGGCTCTCGTTAAAGCTTTATCTAAAATATCCGCTCTGTTTGTTGCAGCAAGGATAATGACTCCGGAGTTCGTATCAAAACCATCCATTTCAGTTAACAACTGATTCAAAGTGTTTTCTCTTTCATCATTTGAGCCAAATCCATTGGCTTTACCTCTGGCTCGTCCAATTGCATCTATTTCATCGATAAAAATAATCGAAGGAGCTTTCTCTTTTGCTTGTTTAAACAAATCTCTCACCCTTGATGCTCCTACTCCTACAAACATTTCTACAAAATCGGACCCTGAAAGAGAGAAAAAAGGAACTTTTGCTTCTCCTGCCACAGCTTTTGCCAAAAGTGTTTTTCCGGTTCCCGGAGGTCCAACCAACAATGCTCCTTTTGGAATTTTTGCCCCTAAAGCCGTATATTTTTCAGGTTTTTTAAGAAATTCAACAATTTCTTGAACTTCTTCTTTTGCTCCCTCTAATCCTGCGACATCTTTAAAGGTGACATTTGTTGTTTTCCCGTTTTCGTAAACTTTTGCTTTTGATTTCCCTATATTGAATATCTGTCCTCCCGGACCTCCGGCACCTCCTGTCATTCTTCTGGAAATAAACATGAAGATTGTTACCAATATAATGATAGGCAATAAGAAGCTAATAATATTTCCAATATAATCTACTTCCGTTACAGGAATCACTTCAATTGTTTTTTTCTCTTCTGCTTTTAATTTCTTGTTTAACTCCGTTACTCTCATTGAAAAAGAACCGGGATCAATAATATTCACAGAGAATTTGGGTTTTGCTCTATAATTTCTTGTTCTTACCAACAATTCTTTCATTGATTTAAACTCCTCATCTTCACTTTCTTTTACAAATTTTTCACCTTCTTTTGTTAATGTAAAATCTACCCTTACTTTGTTCACTAACTTTACATCTTCTATATATCCTTTTTCCGCTAATTGAAAAAAAGTTTCTTCCGTACGGACCAATCCCGTAGCATTGGATGACATAAGTAACTGAAAGCCTATTATTGCTAAAGCAATAAAAGCATAAATCCAATAAATATTAAACGACGGTGTTGTATTTTTCTTCTTTGCCATAATTTCTTTTTAACTTAAATTTGGAATATCTTTTCGTTTTGCATCTGCCCACAAATCTTCAATATCATAAAATTCCCGAGCTTCTTTGTAAAAGATATGAACCACTACATCAACATAATCTAACAATACCCATATTGCATTATTTTTACCCTCTTCATTCCACGGTCTTTCTTTCAACTCTTTTCTGACATGTCGCTTAACCGCATTTGTTATACCTTCAACATGGGTATTTGAATCTCCTGAACAAATTACAAAAAAATCTGTTACTGCTCCGGGGATATGTCTTAAGTCTAAAACGGTAATGTCTTCTGCTTTATTCTCTTGCATCCCCTCTACAATCACATCTGAAAGCACTTCTGAATCACTTTTTGCCATATAAAACCATATCTTATTTACAAGATGCAAAGCTAATGATTACATTTGAATAAAACACTATTTTTGTTACAAACAAATAGAGATAACGACAATTGGTCAAACTATATTAAAATTAGACAGTACAACTTCTACAAATGATTTTTTGCGAGAACTCTCCTCTGCTAATAAAATTTCCTCAGGAACCATCGTTATTACACATGAACAGAAAAAAGGAAAAGGATTAAGAGGCAACCAATGGCTTTCCAAACCCGGTATGAATTTAACTTTTTCTTTTTTTATTGATGATTTAAACCTTGATACACAACAAACTTTTATATTTTCTGAATTTATTGCGTTAACACTTTTTGACTTTTTTGAGAACCTTCAAATTCCCGTTAAAATTAAATGGCCTAATGATATTTACCATAAAGATTCTAAAATTGCAGGAATACTTATTGAGAATCAAATAAAAAACAATGAGATTAAAAGTAGTATTGTAGGAATTGGAGTAAATGTTAATCAAGTTGATTTTGGACGATTAAATGCCACAAGCATCAAAAAAATAACACAAACGTTTTATCCTATGGAAGATATATTAGAAAAATATATCTCCTCTTTTAATCAATTATCCTCTTTATTCCATCAAAAAGAAAATATAAAACAAAAATATCTGGAACATCTTTACCGTTTCAATGAATGGCATCCATACAAGGACCTTATCAGAGAAAGAATCATACAAGGAAAAATTATTGATGTAGAAAATGAAGGGAATTTGGTAGTAAAAACAAAAGACAAAGAAATATTAAGATTTGACTTAAAAGAAATTGAATTTGTAATATGATACAAAAAAGAAATGCGATTTACCTAGGAGCTGAAAACAAGCCCAGCTTATATGATGCAAGTATTCCTGAAAATTGGAATAAAGAATTAATTGTTTTTATTCATGGATATATGGGATTTAAGGATTGGGGAGCATGGAATTTAGTTATGAATTTTTTTAATAAAAAAAGATATGGCTTTTTAAAATACAATGTCAGTCATAATGGATGCTCTATAGAAAACCCTACTGAATTTGTCGATCTAAACAGTTTTCGCAAAAATAATTATATGAAGGAAATCGAAGACTTTGAATCGATAATGGCTGAAATAGGTAGATTTTCAAAAAAGCCTCAAAAAATTCATCTTATCGGACATTCCCGAGGAGGAGGAATTGCACTTTTACAGTCCCGTCATGCTTCTGTTGACAGTATTTGTACTTGGGCCGCTATTGCCTCTATTGAAGACAGGTTTCCAAAAGGAAAAGATCTTGAAGAATGGAAAAAAAATGGAGTTTACTATCGATTCAATGGTCGTACCCAACAAAATATGCCTCATGATTATAATCAATATGAAAATTTCCTACAAAACAAAGAGCGATTAAATATTAAAAAGTATTGTATCAATGCTGATATTCCTATTCAAGTAATTCATGGGACAAATGACTATTCTGTATCTCTTGAAGAAGGAAGAAAAATCTCGGATTGGGCAAAAACAAAACTTATCGAAATTAATGACACACAACACACCTTTGATTCCAAACACCCTTGGAAGGAAGATCAATTACCGCAAAAACTAAAGGAAGTATGTCAAAAAACACTTAATTTCTTCAAAAATATCTAAAAATTATTTCAAGATTCTTTCTTTTAAGCCTTTTGGATAAGAACAATAAGATGCAAATTTCAATCTCTTCCTATTACATGCTACTAAAT
>JALWLM010000172.1:0-1401 GCA_027084145.1 Crocinitomicaceae bacterium
ATGTTACACATCAGAAAATAAACTCTCATTAGTTTTATTTTTATTCATTTTTTTAACTAAAACTATTCAATTATGTCAACAAAACATCATCAAATTGTAATTATCGGAGCAGGAACAGGAGGAATCATGACTGCATCACAATTCTTAAAAAAGAATCCAAAACTTGACATAGCAATTATTGATCCTGCAGACACTCACTACTATCAACCTGCATGGACATTGGTAGGAGTTAACGCTTATGACTTTGATAAAACAGCTAAGCCAATGTCGGAAGTAATTCCTAAAGGTGCTACTTGGATTAAAGATTTTGTCACAGGGTTTCAGCCTGAAAAAAATGCAATTACCACAAAAGAAAATGGAGAAATATCTTATGACTATTTAGTTGTTTCTCCGGGACTGGCCATGGAACCATCTATGATTGAAGGCTTAGAAGAAGCTTTAGACAAAGGTGTCGTTTGTAGCAATTACACTAATCCTAAACATACATGGGAAGTTATCAAAAATTTTAAAGGAGGTAATGCTATTTTCACACAACCTACTACACCTATAAAATGTGGAGGAGCACCACAAAAAATAGCATATTTAGCAAGTGATTACTTTAGAAAAAAAGGAATACTTGACAAAACTAATGTCGTATTTGCTACTCCGGGTTCTGTTATTTTTGGCGTTAAACCCATTGCCGACACATTAAATAAAGTAATAGCACGTTATGGTATCCATTTTAAACCATTTTATGCACCTGTAAAAGTTGATTCAGAAAATAAAATTGTTACATTCAAATTTGTTGGAGACAATGAAAATCAATGTGTTATTAACGAAGGAGGATTAAAAGAAAAACGAACAGGAGATCATTTTATTGAAATGCCATTCGATATGCTTCATTTAGCTCCACCGCAAGCTGCACCTAAATTTGTTAGAGAATCTTCACTGGTAAATGAGGCCGGATGGTTAGATGTTGACCATTACACATTACAACATAATAAATATGATAATATTTTTGGTTTAGGAGATGTTGCTGCATTACCTACAGCAAAAACAGGTGCCGCAATAAGAAAACAAGTGCCGGTTGTAATTAATAACATACTTCATCTAATGAAAGGTGAAAGTTTAGGAGATAAAAAATACAATGGGTATTCTTCTTGTCCACTTGTTACTGCCTTAGGAAAAATGGTTCTTGCAGAGTTTGATTATAAAGGAAACTTCACCCCGGATCCTAACTTAAAGAAAATGCTGATTTTTGATTCTTCTAAAGAACATTGGAGACTATGGATTCTAAAAAAATATATCTTGCCATATCTCTACTGGAATAAGATGTTAAAAGGAGAAGAAGTCTAAATCAAATAATACTAATTTAAAAGGGACTGTGTATCAGTCCTTTTTTTTTTTTTTCATTAACTTTTT
>JALWLM010000172.1:1411-5890 GCA_027084145.1 Crocinitomicaceae bacterium
AAAAAAAATAATAATAAATTAAAAAGGAAAAATATATAAGTTAATTTTTTTTTTTGGCATAAACTTTGTCAAGTTAATTGAAAACAAAATACTATGAAATATTTTTTACTCTTTATTTGTTTGTCAACGACTTTTTTCTTTTCCCTTAGTCAGGAGGAAAAAAATATATCGGCATCACACCAAGACATCGAACAATATTTAACCAATTGGGACCCCATTAGAGGTGCGTGGTTAGCAGAAAGCCTTCTAGCAATAGAAGAAGGGAAAACAATACCTGATAGAACATTTCCTGAAAATATGACTCCTCATCAGATGATGAATCACGTCCCCTTTTCAGTAAGAGAAAATATCCTTTCTTCCTTAGAAAACAAAAGAAGCAACGTTTATCGTTTTGTTTTAAGTACAATGTGCTTGTCTGATAAAGATTCACGATCAAGAAGAAATAGAAACAGAGCTGCCAGAAGTTATGGCGATCCACACATTGTCACTTATGACGGTCAACGATACTCTTTTCAAACTGTTGGGGAATTTGTTTTAACCAAATCAAAACAACAAAACTTTGAAGTTCAAGTTCGACAAAAACCTATGGGAGATAACTTTTCGGTGAATACAGCCATCGCAATGAATCTCGGTGGAGACAGAGTCGGATATTATGCTGAAGATATTCCCGATGGTGATTTCTCCCACCCTATTCGACTTAACGGACTCCCCGTCCAACTTAAAGGAAACAAATTCTTTCTTCCTCATGGAGGTGTTATCTTAAAATCCGGAGCCAATTCTTATGAATTCTATAGCCCCACAGGAGAAATTGTTTCTATTAAAGAAAGAAGTTCAAATATGATATCTTTCATTGATATCGCTATTAAAAAGATAGATTGTATTGAATATGATTTTACAGGGATGCTAGGTAATGCCAATAGAAACCCGGGGGATGACTTTTCTACGATAAGAGTCTCTTCTAATGATTATTTCAATAGAAAAAGACAAGAGCTTATAACCAAACAATTTGCTGAAACTGTTCGAGTAACCAATGAAACCTCCTTATTTGATTATCCATTAAACTTAACTACAGAAGCATTTACAGACCGAAGCTATCCTCGTGTATACATGGATTTAAGCAATGTGAATAACCGTCAACGATCGAGAGCAGAACGTCGATGCAGATCAATGGGAGTTTCTGATGAAGATTTGAATGCCTGCATATTTGACAATGCTTATCTTGGGTTTGAGCCAAGTCCTCGACCTGTATTAAAAGATCCAACAGTAGGAACAGTTTTAAAACCGGTAAGAAAACCTATCGAAAATACAACTCCTCTACCGAAACCAAAGCCAATCAAAGAAACCATAGAAATTAAAAACCCTGATACAGAACAACAAAACGGAAATGCTCAACCTATTCAAGAAAAACCAAATAAAAATGAAGCGGAAACTCAAACTTCAAAAGAAGAAGAACCTTTAATACATCAAAAAGAACCGAGTTCTCCGAAACCTACTATTGTAAGAAAACCAAAACCTGTAGCAAAACCAAGACCTGCTCCTCGGCCTATACCTGTGGTAAAACCAAAACCAACTCCTAAACC
Source organism: Crocinitomicaceae bacterium (assembly GCA_027084145.1). Taxonomy (GTDB): domain Bacteria; phylum Bacteroidota; class Bacteroidia; order Flavobacteriales_D; family Crocinitomicaceae; genus UBA4466. The sequence continues at coordinate 2,992 of JALWLM010000172.1, forward strand.
TAGTCCGACACCAAAGCCAAAACCAACTCCAAAACCCGTCTCAAAACCCGGGGTTAAAACAAGAGGTTAAAAACATAAAGGTTATCCACGAAAGGATGTTTGTGAAAATAAACATCCTTTTTTATTTTAATAAAATAAGCATTGTAAATTTGTTACATGGTTACCATAAGACAAGCTGACAGAAAAGACGTCCACATCATTAATCGATTATCCCATGAAATATGGAATAAGACATTTTTAGATTTCATTTCCCAAGAACAAATTGATTACATGTTGGATTGGATGTATCACCCTCATGTTTTAAAAGAAGAAATTTCAACAGGAAAAATATATTATATATTGGAAGAAAACAATATTCCGATAGGATATATGAGTATTGAAATCAATTATCCGGATGTCGAATTACTTAGAATTCATAAATTATATGTCCAACCTGAAAAACATGGTAACGGATATGGACGTCTACTTTTAAACAAAGCCATCGAAATTGCCAAAGAAACAAATTGTAACAAGCTGCACCTCAATGTAAATAGGGGAAACAAAGCGGTTGATTTTTATAAGAAATTCGGTTTTCGTATTGATAAATCGGAAGACATCAAAATTGGAGGAGGCTTTTTTATGAATGATTATATCATGATTTACGATATTCCGTCAAAATAAAAAATGATTTTTGTTTTCTAAAATCGTATTTTCGCAAGACAAAAGAAATAATATGTCAATAGAAGTACGAAACCTTTACAAATACTACGGTGAACAAGCAGCTGTAAAAAATGTTTCTTTTAAAGTAAACACTGGTGAAATCGTTGGATTCCTAGGTCCTAACGGTGCGGGAAAATCTACAACAATGAAAATTATCACCGGATATATTCCTGCATCAAAAGGAGAAGCACTGGTTTGTGATATTCCTGTTTCCGTAGATTCACTGGAAACAAAAGCACTCATCGGATATCTCCCCGAACATAATCCTTTGTATCTAGACATGTATGTTCGGGAATATTTGGAGTTTATCGCTAAAATATACAACATGTCTGATATCAAAGACCGAGTGAGTGATATGGTCAAACGTGTTGGTTTAGAAATTGAACAAAACAAAAAAATTGGAGCCTTATCTAAAGGTTATCGTCAACGAGTAGGTTTAGCTCAAGCGATTATTCATGAACCTAAAGTATTAATATTAGACGAGCCAACCTCCGGATTAGACCCTAATCAATTGGTTGAAATTCGGGAACTAATCAAAAATGTAGGAAAAGAAAAAACCGTAATGCTTTCAACGCATATCATGCAAGAAGTTGAAGCAATTTGCGACAGAGTCATTATCATTAACAGAGGTGAAATTGTAGCTGATGACCAAGCCAACATTATTGGTTTAGATAAATCTATCCAAACTGTATATGTTGAATTTGACGCTAAAGTTTCAAAAACACAGTTACGACAAATGGCGGAAGTTCAAAAAATAGAACCCCTCAATGACGGATGGTTATTAGAGTCAGATACAAAAGATGATTTAAGAAAAATTATTGCGAGTTTTGCACAAAATAATGAACTTTTAATTTTAACATTAAAAAAAGAAGAAAAGTCACTTGAAGAAGTATTCAAAACATTAACACAAAAATAAAATGCCGAAAAACTTTATAAAAGAATTAGAATGGAGAGGGATGATACATGATATCATGCCGGGAACAGAAGAAGCTTTAATGAAAGAAATGGCAGCCGGATATATTGGCTTTGACCCTACTGCTGATTCTTTACACATCGGTAGTTTAGTACAAATTATGACCTTAGTACACTTCCAGAAAGCAGGACATAAACCCATTGCTTTAGTTGGAGGAGCTACAGGAATGGTTGGAGACCCATCAGGAAAATCACAAGAAAGAAACTTGTTAGACGAAGAAACATTACAGCATAATGTAGAATGCGTTAGAAAACAATTGGAACGGTTTTTAGACTTTGATTGCGGAGAAAATTCCGCTGAAATGGTGAATAATTACGATTGGTTTAAAGACATGTCTTTTTTAGAATTTATCAGAGATGTTGGTAAGCATATTTCCATCAATTATATGTTAGCCAAAGATTCTGTAAAATCAAGAATGGAAACAGGAATGTCTTTTACCGAATTTTCTTACCAATTGGTTCAAGGGTACGATTTTTACTATCTCAACAAACATAAAAATTGCATTGTTCAATTAGGAGGTTCTGACCAATGGGGAAATATTGTTACGGGAACGGAATTGATTCGACGAAAATCAGGAAATGAAGCCTATGCCGTAACAACACCATTAATTAAAAAAGCCGACGGAACAAAATTCGGAAAAACAGAAGGAGGGAATGTATGGCTGGATTCTAAGAGAACTTCTCCTTATAAATTTTATCAATATTGGCTTAATTCTTCCGATGAAGATGCTGAAAATTACATTAAAATATTCACGCTGAAATCAAAAGAAGAAATTGAAAACTTGATTAAAGAACATCGAGAAGCACCTCATTTAAGAATACTTCAAAAAACTTTAGCGGAAGATGTTACCAATCGAGTACATGGCAAAAAACAATTGCAAACAGCTATAGCTGCTTCTAAAATATTATTTGGAAAATCTACAGAAGAAGATTTAAAATCACTTTCAGAAGAAGATTTTTTTGCGGTCTTTGAAGGAGTACCTAAAGCCACCATTTCCCGTGACGAAATTCAAAACGGATTAGGAATGATTGACGCGCTTTCTGCTAAAACAGGATTTTTAAAATCTAATGGAGAAGCAAGAAGAGAACTCAAAGGAAATGCGATTTCCGTTAACAAAACAAAAGTCAAAGAAGATTTTGTTATTACTCCTGAACACTTAATTAACGATAAATATATTCTTATCGGAAAAGGAAAAAAGAATAATTACATTTTAATTGTAGAGTAAGA
>JALWLM010000173.1 GCA_027084145.1 Crocinitomicaceae bacterium
TTTTCTTCCTCTAGCTATTGCTCAGGCTTATCTATGATTTCATATAAATCAATTACTTTTTCTTTTTTTTCTTGACAAGAAGAAAAAATTAAAATCAAAAAGAAAAATAACAACCTCATCGCTACAATTTTATTCCCTTTATCGATTGTATTGTATCCTCTATTTGCTCAGGAGAAATATCCAAATGCGTTACAAAACGTATTCGTTCTTTACCTATTTTAGAAAGTAAAATTCCGTCTTCATTTAACTTTTCGATAACTTTATCTCTGTATTGTTGGTTTTCCAGTGACAAAATCACAATATTCGTCTCAACTTCCAATATCTCCTTAACCCAAGACATTTTCTTTAAAGTATCTCCTAATGCTTTAGCATGTTGATGATCAATTTTTAAACGCTCAATATTATTTTTTAGAGCATACAAACCACCGGCTGCGATAATTCCAGCTTGACGCATTCCTCCTCCAAAAACTTTTCTAACTCTCCTTGCATTGTGAATAAAATCTTTATTTCCCAGTAAAACAGACCCTACAGGTGCTCCCAATCCCTTAGAAAGGCAAATAGAAATACTGTTAAAATAAGATGCAAATTCTTTATAATCAATATTTGTTTCCACTAATGCATTGAACAATCGTGCTCCATCTAAATGCAAAATCAAATTATTTTCCCTGCAAACCTTTGCTATTTTTTTGATTTCTTCAAAATCATAAATTGCTCCCCCTCCCATATTTGTTGTATTTTCCAAACTTACCAATTTTGTACGAGGAAAATGCACATCATCCGGCTTAATTGCATCCAAAATGTCTTCCGATTTTAGAAGACCTCTATTCCCTGATAATAAATGTACTGATGCTCCTGTATTTTTAGCAAACCCTCCTCCTTCGAATTTATACACATGACTTTCTTCATGAATAATGATTTCATCTCCGGGTCTCAAGTGAACATTTAATGCTATTTGATTCGTTTGTGTACCTGAGGGACAATACAATCCGGCTTCTTTTCCAAACATTTCTGCAGAAAAATGTTCTAATTCATTTACTGTAGGATCTTCTCCATAAACATCATCTCCTACTTCAGCAGAAAACATTGCTTTTAACATCTCCTTACCCGGACGAGTAACCGTATCACTTCTAAAATCAATCATTATCTTATTTTTGTACGAAAATAATTAATAATTTAAATATGAATTCTTCTCTTAAAGAAGTTGCACAAGTTTTTTTGAAACTTGGATTGATTGCTTTTGGTGGTCCTGCCGCTCATATTGCGATGATGGAAAAAGAAATTATTGAAAAAAGAAAATGGATTTCCAGACAACATTTTCTTGATTTAATCGGAGCTACCAATTTAATTCCGGGACCAAATTCTACGGAAATGACCATGCATTGCGGATATGAAAGAGCAGGAATTAAAGGGCTTTTTGTTGCCGGTATAGCATTTATTTTTCCTGCGGTCATCATTACAGGAATATTGGCTTGGTTATACGTTGAATACGGAAAATTACCTGAAGTTGAAAGTTTTACTTACGGGATTAAACCCGCTGTTATAGTTATCATTGCCGGAGCTGTTTACAAATTAGGAAAAAAGGCATTAAAGTCTGTTGAGTTGGGAATACTAGGTATGTTAACTATTATTATTGGCTTTTTAGGTGTTAATGAAGTAAATTCTCTCCTTGGTACCGGAATATTAGGAGCGGTTTACTTCTATCTAAAAAATAAGTCTATTCAACTTCCTTCTAAAAAAAGTCTTCTCCCTTTATTGAGTGTATCTTACTCTCTCTCTACATCTACAACACTTGGATTTTGGAAAGTTTTTTGGATATTTTTAAAGGTTGGTTCTATACTTTACGGATCGGGGTATGTCCTTTTTGCTTTTTTAGACGGAGAATTGGTCAGTACGGGGTTGTTGTCAAGAAGTGATTTAATTGATGCCATTGCCGTTGGACAATTTACCCCGGGACCTGTACTTTCCACTGCAACTTTTATCGGTTATCAACTTTACGGATTTTCCGGTGCAATAGCCGCTACAATCGGTATTTTTCTTCCTTCATTCTTATTTGTCATGATATTAAATCCGATTATTCCAAAACTTCGCCAATCTGATTTTTTATCTGCTTTTTTGGATGCTGTTAATATTGGTGCAGTAGGAATTATGGTCAAGGTATTATTTGACATGGCTTTTGAAAGTATTTCTGATTGGAAAACATTTCTTATTCTGGTCATCAGTTTAGCTCTAAGTTTCGGAGTGAAAAAAATCAATTCCATGCATATTGTTTTACTTGGAAGTCTTTTAGGATGGGTACTAACACTTTTCTGATTTTTTTGTATCTTTCGGGAAATACCATGCTTTATGAGTAAAAAAAACTTCTATCTGGTACCTTTTGATTTTACGCCTACAGCAGAAAAAGCTTTAGAATATGCTATTTTTCTATCTAAGAAAAAAAATGCGGAAATTTGTCTGTTTCACATTGTATCCAACAGAGCAAAAGGAATTAAAAAAGCCGAAGAATTAAAAACCATAATAGAAAAGTTTAAACCAAATCTTCCTCTCGGTAGTGAAATAACATTTCTTATAAAAGAAGGAAATATATTTACCGATATTGGTACTACGGCAAAAGAAAAAAATGCAACATTAGTCATTATGGGGACACATGGTGTAAAAGGAACACAGATCCTTTTTGGGGCTTTTGCCATTAAAGTTTTAAAGCATTCCGAGACACCTTTTATTATTGTACAAGAAGAAACTGCAATTCAAGAAGTTGAAAAAATAATCTTTGCTGTTGACTTAACTAAAGAAAGTTTACAAGCTGCTCCTATATCCGCTTATATGTCACGCCTTTATAACGCTAATGTGATTATCGTCGCAGAAAAACAATATGATTCCGGTTTAGCGGTTAAAATAGCAAGTAGAATCAGTATTGTTAAGGAAAAAATGGAAGAAGTCGGTGCTAAAGTAGAAGTGAATTATTTAGACGGTAGAGGTGCTTTTGATAAAAAGGTCATTCGATTTGCAAAAGAAAATAATGCAGGAATCATCTCTTTAGCTTATCATTCAGAGAGTTTATTACCACAATTTGATACCTTTGCACAAAACATCATTAACAATAAACTGAAGCTTCCTGTAATTATTGTCAACTCTAAGCAGGCTTCTGTTTTATATTTCTAATTTTAAAAATGAAAATAGGCGAATTTAATACGCTAACCGTTTTAAGATTCACTTCTGTAGGCGCGTATCTCGGAGACGATAACGATAATGATGTTCTTTTACCTACAAAGTATATTGACAAAAATCTTGAAATAGGTGATACTATTCATGTATTTTTATATCGTGATTCTGAAGATCGAACCGTTGCAACAACGGAGATTCCATATATTGAAATGAACAAGTTTGCTTACTTAAAAGTAACATCTGTTAATTTTTACGGGGCATTTGCTGACTGGGGATTGGAAAAAGAGCTCATGATTCCATATAAAGAACAAACTAAAATTCCCGAAGAAGGAAAATATTATCTGGTATATCTCGGTCTAGATGAAAAAACAGACCGTGTTTACGGCTCCATGAAAACCAATCGGTTTTTAGAAAAATGTATGGATAAGGATTTAGAAAATAAACGCGTAGGTTTATTAATTTGTGATCGAACAGACTTAGGTGTAAAAGTCATTGTAAATGATAAATATCAAGGACTTATTTTCAATAACTTCATTACTGAGAATATAAAACGAGGTCAACGTACCGTTGGTTATGTTGAAAAAGTAAGAGAAGATGGAAAATTAGACATTCGTTTGTCTAAAGTGGGAAAAGAAAAGACCGAAGATGCTACAGAACGCATTTTAGAGATTTTACGTTCGGAAGGTATGCTCAAATTAACAGATAAGAGTCGCCCCGATGATATTCGAAAACAGTTACAAATGAGTAAACGTACCTTTAAAGAAACCATCGGAAAGCTCTATAAAAAACGCTTAATCCGTTTGGATGATGATAAGATTGTATATTTGCAAAAAAACTAATAAGCCCCATTGTACTTTCTTAAGAGCCACTCTGTTCCAAATAAGACAATGATTAAAAAGAAAAGCCATTTGAAATGAATTAAATCATCAAAAACGGATTTCTTATAAACGATATTTACTTGATCTTTTCGTTTTAAAATGTCTTCCGTTGCCTTTATCCAATCTTTCAATTCATAAAACTTCCCTGTTGAACGTTTTGAGATTTGTTTTAAAATTTTAAAATCTGATTTTATCGTTAAATCTTCAAGGGAAACATTATCTACAACAAATTCCCCTTTCTTAACGTATTGTTTTCCATTAAAAACAGTTTTTGCTGTCCATTGGTATTTTCCTTCTTTTAACCGACCTAATGATAATAAATAATCGTTTTCTCTTTTAGCAAAATCATAATTAAATTTCTGTTCCCCTATCTGCAATTGAAATGTAATATCCGGTATTACTATTTTTTCAAAAGAAGAATTGTAGAACTCTGCCCTCAATTCAATTTGTTCGCTTGTTTTAAAACGACGTGGTAAAATAATTCTTAACGGATCCTTATTTGCTTTTATCGTAAGATACTGTACTGTTTTGGTCAACAATTCATTAAATGCCTTATTGTTTCTATTCTTCCGGTAATCATTTATTTTCCATCGCCATAAACCTTCCCCTGCAAAAACACCTATTTTCCTGTCTGCTCTATCTATAAAATATAATATTGGATCTTTTTTAGTAACTCCCGCTACCTGTTGAAATATAGCAACCGAACCAACTCTATTTTTCATCTCACCAAAACGAACATGTATCCCTCCCCAATCATTTATTGATTTTTTCAATAATTCGGAAATCTCAAAAAGCGTGAAATCGGGATTAAAAGTACCCATTACATTATCTAATCGCTTTGATGAAGGATAATCTATTCCTAGGTTTAATTGTTTTACAACTTGTGAAGAAGTGTTACTTGTTAAAACACACCAAAGAGCCGTATTTGTTCTGTCTAACTTTGAAATGATTTTTGGGGTTGGATTATAGACTACTATAAGCTCGTATTTTTTAGAGTCATTTTTAAACTCTTCTAATAAAACTGTTTCAACATCAAAATTTTTATTAACCTCTAAGGCACTTTTAATCGCTGAAATATCAGGATGTGGAGCTTCAGTTAAAATCAATATCTTACTTCGTGCGTCCAGTACTTCGATATAAAACTTAAAAATATTATTTTTATAACTAAACTCTCCTTCTACCGGAACAACTTCAATCGTATATTCATTAAAACCTAATTCTGATGCCTGTAATTCAAATTGTTCCGTAACAAAATCTATTTTTCCGTCGGTATATTGAATCTCTTTCTCTGAGATGAGTTTCTCCCCTTTTTTGATTCTTATTTTGGAACTAATTTTTCCTGTTTTACGAGCTTGAACGGTTACTTCTAAAGGGAATTGATTGTTTAATAAAGCTATTTCATTGACTATGACCGATTGAATCATTTGATCTTTCTTATCAATCGTATCCCCTATTCCTATCGTATAAATAGGAGTCAAACTTATTTTTTTTGCCGTCAAAGATGGATTTACACCTCTATTGAAATTGCCATCCGAAAAGAAAATAATCGCTCCTATATTTTTATTGTAAAATCGATTATAGATATAATCAAAACCAGAAGATAAATCTGATGTTTCTCCTTTAAAATCAGGTTTTCCACTATAAGTCTGCCCATCAACAAGTAAAGTTAAAACTTCATATTTATCACCAAATTTGATTTCAAGTTCTTTCTGAACTTTACTCAATTCATTCTTCACAATACTACTATCTTCATAATTCAACATTGAAGAAGAATTGTCGATTAGCGTTATCAATACCGGTTTTTCTTTAACCTCTACTTTACGTTCCCATACAATATCACACAATAA
>JALWLM010000174.1 GCA_027084145.1 Crocinitomicaceae bacterium
TAACTTAACCACTAAATTAAATGCAGGTGTTGTATGGGCAAATACATACAATAAGTTCGACCCTACATCTCCTTTTGGTGGAATTAAAGAAAGTGGATACGGAAGAGAAGGAGGATTACATGGATTGTCTGCTTATGTAAAATTAAAATAAAATGGAAAGATTAAAAGTTTTGAAAACATACAAATTATACATCGGAGGGAAATTCCCCAGAACTGAATCCGGGCGTTATTATTCTCCTATTAATAAAAAAGGAGAAGCTATTGGGAATATATGTCTTTCTTCTCGTAAAGACGTCAGAAACGCCGTTGTTGCAGCTCGAAAAGCATTTGGTGAATGGTCTGAAAAAACAACTTTCAACCGCGGGCAAATACTATATCGTATAGCAGAAATGCTCGAAGGACGAAAAACTCAATTTATAGAGGAGTTACAGTTGCAAGATGTTTCTAAGAAACTAGCAGAAAAAGAGGTAGAACTAGCTATTGATAGACTAATTTATTATGCCGGGTGGTGTGATAAATACCAACAAGTTCTCGGAAGTGTAAACCCCGTAGCCTCCTCTCATTTTAATTTTTCTGCACATATGCCGGTTGGAGTCGTAGGTATTATTGCGGACCAAGACACTTCTTTAATCGGGCTTATATCAGCTATAGCTCCGGTTATCGCCGGGGGAAACACATGCGTTGTATTAACTTCGGAACAGTTCCCTTTGTGTGCAATTACTTTTGGAGAAGTACTTCATTCTTCAGATGTTCCGGGGGGAGTAGTTAATCTATTAACAGGAAAATTAGATGAAACATTGCCCACACTTTCTACGCACATGGATATAAACTCTGTGCTTTATTGCGGAAAAGATAACAAGCAAATTAAAACACTACAAGAAGAATCTATTCACAATCTAAAAAGAGTGGTCGTTTATCAGGAAAATTGGATGAATGAAGAAGCTCAGGACTTATATAAAATTGCTGATTTCCAAGAAGTCAAAACAACTTGGCACCCCATTGAAGACATAGGAGGAGCAACGAGTACATACTAAAAATTACAGGATTACGTTTTCCTAATAATGAGCAAAAAAGCAATTGTTTCTGTTACTAATGACTTATATACAGATAGGCGGGTAGATAAAATCTGTCATTTTTTAAATGAAAACGGGTATAAAGTATTATTAGTAGGAAGAAAAAAAAAAGATAGTCCTAATTTAGAAAAACGAGTCTATAAAACAAAAAGATTACGTCTTTTCTTTGAAAAAGGAGCTTTATTCTATGCTGAATATAATCTCCGATTATTTTTCTTTCTACTTTTCAAAAAAACATCTTTACTGGTTGCAAATGATTTAGACACTCTTTTAGCTAACTATATCGCTTCAAAAATTAAAAAATCTACATTGGTCTATGATAGCCATGAACTTTTTACTGAAGTCCCTGAGTTGGTTAACAGACCTATAATAAGAGCAATATGGAAAAGCATTGAGCGGTTTATTTTCCCAAAACTTAAAAAAGTATATACGGTCAATCAATCTATTGCTGATATCTACTCAAAAGAATACAAGGTAAATGTAAAGGTTGTTCGTAATATTGCAGAAAAATGGAATCCCGAAAAAATTCAATCTAAGAAAGAACTTGGAATTCCCGAAGACAAAAAAATTATCATACTGCAAGGAGCCGGAATCAACATCGACAGAGGTGCTGAAGAAGCTGTAGAAGCAATGCAAAAAATAGATGCATACCTATTGATTGTCGGAGATGGAGATGTGGTTCCTACTTTAAAAAACCAAGTTAAAAAACTCAATCTTTCACAAAAGGTTCTATTTTTTGGAAAAAAACCTTATCACACCATGATGAACTATACTTATCATGCAGATATAGGATTAACATTAGACAAAGACACTAACTTAAATTATAAATACTCTCTACCTAATAAAGTTTTCGATTATATGCACGCAGGAACAGCAATTGTTGCTACAAATATCAAAGAAGTAAGGAAAATTATTGAAAATCATCAAATCGGAGAGATTATTGAAAATTTTAACACTGAAAATCTAACTCTAACACTAAACCATCTCCTAAAGGATGAAAGACGATTAAGTCAGTATAAAGAAAACTGTAAAAAAGCATCTTTGATTGAAAATTGGGAACAGGAAAAAGAAGTTCTAAAATCTATTTATTCAAAAATTGAAAAATAAATCCCTTCATATCGTCTCTTTTGACATCCCCTACCCGGCTAATTACGGGGGAGTTATCGATGTTTTCTACCGAATCAAAGCTTTACATGAAATGGGCTTTGAAATTTTTCTTCATTGCTTTCAATACGGTAATAGAACACCGCAAAAAGAATTGGAGAAATACGCAAAGAAGGTTTTCTATTATCCTCGAAAAAGATCTATTTTTTCCATTTTTAACAAAATTCCATTTATTGTTGCTACTCGGAAAAATAAAACATTAATTCAAAACTTAACCATCAATAATGCCCCTATTTTATTTGAAGGATTACATACTTGTGGCTTTTTAAACCATCAACTTATAAAAGATAGATTGAAATTTGCGAGAATGCATAATGTTGAGCATGATTATTACCATGCTTTAGCTAAAAATTCCAAAGGATGGCGAAAATTATTTTTTCAAATTGAATCAAAAAAATTAAAAGAATTTCTTCCTGTTTTACAACATGCCCAACATCTCTTTGTTCTACAAGAAAATGATTATTCATTTTTTAAACAAATTCATTCATCTGTATTTTTACTACCGATTTCCCTTCCTGAATTTAAAATGAATAAACCCGTTACAACAGAAAACTATTGTTTGTTTCATGGAAATCTATCCGTTGCTGAAAACATTAATGCTATTCACTGGTTTATTGAAAATGTAAAGGAATTACAAAATCAACATTTTATTGTTGCCGGTAAAGATCCTTCAAAAGCATTGATTCATTTTTGTAAAAAAAACAAGGTGACAATTATCCCAAATCCAAGTGAAGAAAAAATGCAACAATTGATTCATTTTGCAAGAATTCATCTTTTATATACCAATCAATCGACAGGAATAAAAATTAAATTATTAAATGCATTGAATTCTTCGGGAAGAGTCATTGTAAATCCCAAAATGATTGAAGGAACGAGCTTATCTTATCATGTAGAAATAGCCCTAAATGGTGAAGATTTTTCTAAAAAGATAGATCAAGGAATCAAACACCCTTTAACCGAAAAAGAAATTGAGGAACGTTGGAATAAAATAAAAGAAGAATTTGACACCAAGAAAAACCTTCAACTTTTAGAAGGATTAATCAACAATTAAAAATCATCTTTTGACAATCTTATACACCCCTACATTTGTTCGACAAAAATAAGTTCCATTTGGGGAGTTAGAAATATCTATTTCTATAACACTTCCTTTTATTTGTTTTTTAAAATCTATTTTCTGACCATAAACATTTACGATTTCAACCTCTTCTACAAACGAATTCAAGATTTTAAACTCTCCTGAAGTAGGATTTGGGAAAATAAAATTATTTTGGTTTGATTCATCATTATTAAGTCCTGTTGTAGGATTCAGTATTTCGTTGGCCAAACAAAAATCAGGAATTCCATAACCTTTTAATGAATCGGGGGAACTATATTGAGAAGCACTTTGCCGGATAGCATCATATATTTCGATGACCGATTTATTTGGATTAGCTTCAATTAAACAAGCGACACCTCCACATAAAATGGGAGAAGCAAAAGAAGTTCCGCTCCCTTGAGATATTGTGCCGTCTTCCAAAACAACATAAACATCTTGCCCGGGTACAGCTACATCAGGTTTCACTTGTCCATCTGAATTTGGACCAACAGAAGAAAAAGGAGCATAATTCCCTAATAAATCCAAAGCTCCCACACATAAAGCACTATCAGCATCACAAGGTGTAGAAATATACTCGGGAGCACTATTTCCTGCAGCGACAACAACTGCAATCCCTTTAGAAACTGCAGTATTTACTCCAATGGCAGCTATTGTTGTGTTTCCATCCCGATCTAAATAACTATGATTTTCCGTAGAGTCATCGAAATTCAAATAACCTAAAGAAATATTAACTAAATCCACTCCTTTTTCATCACACCGTTCAAGAGCTTGAACTAAATAAAACTCTTCCATCAAAGTCTCCGAGCTAACATCTTCTGTCCGATACAATGCAATCGTAACGTCTTTTCCTGTTCCCACGTAATCTTGCCCTATGGTACTTTGCTGAAAATTAGCAAAAATACAAGAAGAGACAAGTGTCCCGTGTGTACTGGAATGATAAACCGAAGAATCACCATCTACAAAATCATAAATATCCACAATTCTCCCTTGCTGATAAACAGAATCAAAATAAACCGGAAGTGTATCCATTCCTGTAAATCCGGCATCAATAACTGCTAAAAACACTCCACTCCCCGTATAACCTTTATTATATAAACATCGAAGATTCATCATTTCTTGTTGCTGATAGGCCAACCCATAATTAATGCTCTTTTCCCCATTATTCCCCTCTTCCATTTTCTTTATTGTGGTAGAATTCTCTTTTCTAACACTTCGTATTTCCTTTACAAAAGCAAATTGTTTTAAAATTTCATCTTCTTCTTTGTCCGAAATAATAGCTACTGCATTTAACCATCTTGAAACACCGGTAACCTTTCCTACACTTTTGAGTTTCTGAATATATGTTTCATTAACAGGGTAATCTTTGTAATCAAAAGGGATTTTTCTCTTTTCTCTTTTATTGATAGAACGCCCGGATAAAAAACCGTAATCAACGTTCTCTATATTCTTGTCTTTAAAAAAAAGAAGATATTGATTTTGATTAAACCCGATAAACGGAATCCATAAAAACAGAATAAAGAAATATTTCATGATTATAATCGATGTGTAAATGATAAAGACCAAATATGTCTTACTCTTATTTTATCTAATCTGCTTTCGTATATATATCTAAAAGAAAGAACATTAGGCCCTTTTAAATTATATTTTCCCCCAACACCATAACGAACTTTTTCCCACTCCCCTTTCTCAACATCGAAAAAAACCTCGGAATAAACAAATGGAGATAACTTTATGCCTTTAATATTATACCCTAATGACGGTTTAATACGAATTGTAGAAGTTCCTTTTGAATTTCTCAATTTATATTGATACCTCAATCGTAAATCCATCGCTAAACGATTGATCTCTTGTTCTATATTTGCATTCAAGTGAAAACGATGAGCCATTTTATAATTCCCGCTCTTATTCTTATCCAAAAGAAAACGATACTCAACGGAAGGAGTTAACCAATTTGAGACCTTGTAAAACAAACCTGTTTGAGGGAAAAAAGTATAAAGTCCATCACGCCCGAAACGAAAATTCATCTCTCCCCTAAGTGATATTTTTTTGTTTATTTCTTTTTTTACTCTCGCTTTAGTCCATAACATTGTCTCTGAATTTTGAGAAAAAAGAAAAGTTCCACTAAGTGTTGTAAAAAAAACTACAAAAAGTATTCGTTTCATTTGTTTCATTTGTTGATAGTTATAGTACCTACATTAACAATTTCTTTCGGCTTTTTAATCTCTACATCTAAAATTTTCACTTTCTTTCCTCCAGGAGTATTAACATCTTTCTCATATACAAAAATCTTGTAATTCCCCTTTTCAAGAAAGTCAAATTCAAATGAGCCGTCGTAAGAAGTCTTATTTCTGTCATCATGAGTTGTTCCTTCTCCGTAAATAATATAAACATCTTCTTCTGCAATATAATACTCGGAAACAACATTTCCGGCAGCATCTTTTTTAACGGCATAAACTTTACCTATAATGGAAGCTCTACCTCCTTCTCCTTCTACCTTTTTACAGGAAAAAAGTAAACTCATAAAC
>JALWLM010000175.1 GCA_027084145.1 Crocinitomicaceae bacterium
AAAATTAGATACATGGTTGGCTTCATTTATGAAAACTCCTGCTTATCGTTACATTAAGAAAAAATATTTTGAAATGAAGCATCACCAAGCACGATTAAAGGAAAATTACATTCGCCTTAATGGAAATAGAATATCTGAATTTGATGAATACTTTAAAGAAGCTGAAAAAATTTCAGGATGGGATTGGAGACTACTTGCTTCTTTAGCATATCAAGAATCTAAATTTAATCCCAATGCTCTTTCTTTCGGTGGTGCATACGGAATAATGCAATTTATGCCAAATACAGGACCGAGTTATGATGTTTATCCTGATTCTCCCCCTAGAGAACAAATTATCGGAGGAGCTAAAAAATTAAAAGCAGATGAAAAATTTTGGAGAAAAATCCCTGATCCCATTCAAAGGAAAAAATTTGCAATGGCATCTTACAATGCTGGAAAAGGACATATACTCGATGCTCAAAGGCTTGCTGAAAAATACGGGAAAAATCCTCTTGTTTGGGATGACAATGTGGAAGTGATGTTATTAAACTTATCAAAGAAAAAATATTATATGGATGAAGTCGTTCGTCATGGTATGATGAAAACTCGTATCACGTATAATTATGTCAGAGAAATATGGGAAAGATATCTACAATGGCGTACAGAATATGAATAGCTTTTGTATTTTTGGTATAAAACAAACATTATCAAAGAACTCATCGTCATAGCAGGACCGACAGCCGGAGGAAAAACTGCAGTAAGCATAGCTTTAGCTAAGCATCTAAACACATGTGTTTTCTCGGCTGATTCCAGACAATTTTACAAAGAACTTTCTATCGGGACAGCAAAACCAACATTAGCAGAACAAAATGGGGTGCAACATTATTTCATTGACTCTCATTCTATCAAAGACGAAGTTAGTGCTGCTCAATATGAAAAAGAAGCACTTCCTTTACTCTTTGAAAAATTTAAAGAACATGATCAAATTATTTTGACCGGAGGTTCAGGACTTTTTATCGATGCTCTATGTTATGGACTCGACAATATCCCTACAGATCCGAAAATCAAAAAAAAATATCAATTAATTTTTGAAGAAAAAGGGATTGAAGTGTTACAAAAAAAATTACAAGAAAAAGATTCGGAATTTTACCATCAAGTTGATTTAACAAATTCAAGGAGATTAATCCGAGCTTTGGAAGCAATTGAAATTACAGGTGAAAAATATTCATTACTCAGAACTAAAAACACAACTCCCCGACCTTTTTCAATCAAAACATTTATTATAGATCATCAGAGAGAAGTTTTATATCAAAGGATTAATTATCGAGTAGATGAAATGATGAAACAAGGGCTTTTGAAAGAAGTGAAATCTGTCTATTCTTTAAGACATCTTACCTCTTTAAATACGGTAGGATACAAAGAAATATTTGAATATCTGGACAATAAGATCAGTTTAGAAAAAGCCATTGATTTAATCAAACGTAATACAAGAAGATATGCAAAACGTCAACTGACATGGTTTCGAAGGAATAAAGATGCCATATGGATTCCCTTTCAATCGGTGAATCAAGTCGTCAATGACATCATTACTCTACTATAAATCAATGATATACTATTTTGGAATGATTGTTGAATTTTAACTGCCAAACCCATAAAAACGATGAACATAAAATTAAATAAAGTACTTCCGCATCCTCTTGCTTCTATTCAACATAGTGAGGATAGTATCTGGGGAAATGATGTTATCTTAAAAGAAGGCGCAAAAATTTTACTTAATGCTTCCAGTGGAAAGGGGAAATCAACATTTACCACAACTGTATTCGGATTAAGAAAAGATTATGAAGGAAATGTTTTTTATGATCAAAAAAATATACGTGATTTGAACATAGACGAATGGACACTAATAAGACGTAAAACGCTGTCTGTTGTTTTTCAAGATCTTCAATTATTTCCGGAACTTACAGTAAAAGAAAATTTATTGTTAAAAAACAACTTATCCGGTGATTTTTCAGATGAACAATTAAAAGAGATGCTTACTCAATTGGGAATTCCGGATAAATGGGAACAACAATGCGGCCTTCTATCCATGGGACAACAACAACGAGTTGCAATTATTAGAGCTTTAATCCAACCTTTTAAATGGCTGTTAATGGATGAACCGTTTTCTCATCTAGATAAAAAAAATACGACAATTGCTCTGGATATGATTATAAAACGTTGTGATGAACTAAATGCCGGTTTTGTTTTGACAACATTAGGAGATCATCATGGAATAGAATACGATTACGAACTAAAACTATAACAATGTTAAAGAAACTCTTATTTCAACAACAAGATAAAAAGCAGTTATTCATTGCAATGATTGGTGCTTTTCTGGGAATTACATTTTTAATTACTTCCATCCATTACCTTGTGAAAATCAATAAGTTTGGTAAGGGTGCAGATATTTTGGGACCCAACACGATTATCGTTCAAAAAAAAGTCGGTAACTCTAATACACTGGGCATCTCTAAAACAGATTTCACTCTAAAAGAAATAGAAAAAATAAAAGCAGAACCATTTATTAAAGATGCCAAACCTGTCATTTCTAATAATTTTGACATCTCTTTACGAACCGATGACCCTATGGTTCCTTATTTTAGGACAGACGTCTTTGTTCAAACAATCGATGAAAGTTTCCTTGATGTAGACCTCAAAAACTGGACATGGAAAGAAGGGGATGATTTCGTTCCGATTATTATGCCTAGAGAATTTCTTGTCATGCTGAACACTTTTATGAGTGCACAAGGAATTCCTCAAGTATCAGATGATCTAGCCAAACAAATACAATTTGAATTTTGGTTATCTAATAAAGATAATTCTAAAAAGGAAGATATTAAAGCTCGAATTGTAGGTTTTACAAACTCCGTGTCCTCACTTCTTGTCCCTAAATCTTTCATGGAGTACGGAAACAAAAAATTCTCTGACGGAAAACCTCAAAAGATTACTCAAATTATGATTTCAGGAGAAGAAAGTGAATTTGGACTTGTCGAACAATTACTTCAAAAAAGAGGATTGGAAACAAAAAATGCTCAAATGGTTATCGGACGGTTAAAAAGTATTGTAGGAACGCTATTTATGGTTGTACTTGGAGTGTCCATCGTTGCCGTTTTTTTGTCGGGACTGGTACTTATTCAATATATGCAATTACTCATTTCTAAGAATGCTTATGCGGTAAAAACATTATTACGAATCGGGTATCATCCAAAGGATATCACACGTCTGTTTTTCCTTTATTTCATAAAAATATTCGGTATTATTACAGTTATAGGGTTTGTTTTATTTATCCTATTGAAATTCTTTATAGATAAAATGTTTATATCCGGAGGACTTTATATTGACACAGATATCACATTAATCAGTATTTTAGCACTTTTAATTGCTTATGGACTGTTTGCTTTTTCAAGTTTTCAAACGGCAAAAAAAGGAGTATTTAAAAAATATTAAATGAATTATTAAATAACGATAAATATGAAACAAACAATCTTATTTCTTGCTTTAGTTCTAACAAATATAACTTATGGCCAAAAATTAAAATTCAAAGTAGAAGGCATTAAAGACAGTACTGTTCATTTAGTCAGATATTTAGGTAAAGGACTCTATTATGCAGATACAGCGAACATGAAAAAAGGAGTTGTAACATTTGATGGCTCAAAGCAAAAACAAGGAATCCTTGCTCTATATCTACCCGGTAAACAACAACTTTTAGAAGTTGTTCACTCTGGTGAAGATGTATACATCGAAACAAAATTGCCTAATTTAATTAATAATGCGGTTGTTAAAAAATCAGAACAAAATAAAGTATTCTACGATTATGTTCGCTTTATGAATAAAGAGAAGAAAAAAGCAAAGATCCTTAGCGATAAATTAAACAAGCTGGAAAAAGACAGCGAACAATATAAACAACTACAGGCAGAAATTGATAAACTAAGCGAAAAAGTCAAAAAATATCAAGAAGATTTAGCTGAAAAACATAAAGATAAACTTATTGGAAAAATCATTAAAATGTCGATGGACATTGAAATACCTGAAACGCCTAAAGATAAAGACAGTAAAGTAATTGACGAAACATTTGCTTTCAGATATTTCAGAGATCATTATTGGGACAATATTGACCTGAACGATGATCGACTTGTTCGAACTCCTGTTTTTCATAATAAATTAGAATACTATTTCACCAAGGTTCTACCTCAACATTGGGATACAATCGTTAAATATGCGTATCATTTTTGTGACCGTTTAACTCCGGGCACAGACACTTATCAATATTGTGTTTCTTGGGTTACCAGTCATTATGAAAAAAGTCCGATTATGGGAATGGACAAAGTTTTTGTAAAGATGGCTGAAAGATACTATTGCGCAACAGACGGCGGTGGAAAACCAAAAGCTGACTGGGTAAAAGAAAAAAATCTCAAAAAGCTTTGTGAAAAAGCGGAAAAAAATAAACGACTTGTTATGGGAGAAATACCTCCGAACCTAATTCTTCCGGATACATCCGGTGTATGGTACGATTTCTATAGCTTAAAAAATGATTACATCATTCTTTATTTCTGGGATCCTGAATGTGGACACTGTAAAAAAGTTACCCCAAAGCTACAAAAACTTTATGCGGAGAAATTAAAAGATAGAAATATCGAAGTGTTTGCCGTAGGAAAGGCAATCGGTAGCGATTTTGCAAAGTGGAAAAAATTTATCAACAAACATCATTTAAGTTTCATTAACGTTGCTTTGACGGATAGCATTTATAGAATTGCACAAGAAGATGCCCGACAACTAATTCCGAAATACACAACATTAGAATCTTTAAATTACCACAATACTTATGATATTTTTGCCACACCAAAAGTTTTTGTTCTTGATAAGGATAAAAAAATTGTTGCCAAAAGTCTAACAATACCTCAATTGGAAAAATTTTTAGATCAAGTACAGGGAGTTAAAGATGCTCCAATATTATTTCCCGAAGGAAAAGACAAAAAGGAAGACATTCAAATGCATTAAATTAAAAAACCTACAGAAACCTACTAGGTTTCCAAAACCTAGTAGGTTTAAATCGCTTCTCTCATACCGCTAATCTTTTTTTACTCTTATCTTTTTCGGTTTAACTAAAATTTTAGATACCGACTTCTCAATCATTTCAATTTCTTTCTTTTTATTAAAGTGATATAAAATTTCTAATATCTCTTGACACCTATTGTAAACTCTAATCAGACATTGATTCCATGACACCTTACGCTTAAATTTATCACTCTCAATTTCATTTAATTTATTGGTATGATAGAGCATTCTTTTGGTATGTAAAAATTTTGCTCTTACTGTCATTGCTGATTCCGTCTTATCATAAAGTATTTTTACCAAGAAAAATTGAACTACCGGAGAATCCGGATGTTCTTTTTCCAACTTTAGGGCCTCCTTCCAACAAAGATGTATGTCTTCCTTGTAGAGTTTATCGAGTTTTTTAAAAAAACGAGGTAAAGCATTTAATTGTACTGATAAAAATAAAAGCAATATGAGAGAAATCAATTTCATTTTGAAAAAAAATTATAGGGTTAACAACCTCATAACTTTAATCAAAAAAATAGTTACAAAAAAATCCTCCGATAAACCGGAGGATTTTGCCATTTCAATGTCTCGTTTAAAAATTAGAACGTATATCTTAAGGAGAATGCTCCTCCCCAACCATAGCTGTAAGCATTGTTAAAGATAATCATTGGGCGAGTATCCAGACCTAATAATAAAGGAACTCCATGCTCATTAAAATCGTACTCCAAACCTATTTGCCCTCCGGCTGAAAGAAGTAAACCTCCCTCTTT
>JALWLM010000176.1 GCA_027084145.1 Crocinitomicaceae bacterium
GTAGAAAACCAGTAACATGATGAAATTCTACTTTTCTTTTTTATTCTCTACATTTTTATTTTTTGGCTTTTCTCAATCAAAAAAAGATATACAATGGTATGAATATGAAAACTCTACCGGAAGATTATATTATTTACTTCCGGGTACGGGTGAAACGTTCTATTCCGTAAGGGGAGTAAGTGGTTCAAGAAAGGCTTTAAGTGTTAATTTACATCACAAAAATAAGATTGAAAAGTATATTATTATTAAACCCACTGTGAATGGTATGATTGCTACTTTAGAAGCAATTATGGATTTTAACCATGAGATTTTGGTCTTTCTTTCAGATATCAAAAATGGACATAGAAAATGCTATGTACAACGATATACTAAAGATTTAGAAAAAATAGGAGCACCTATTTTCATTAGTGAATTTTATCTAAAAGGAATCCAAGATAAAACAATTAGCGGATTTGAATTTGTACGATCCGATGACGGGAAAAAGTTTGCTGTTGTCTGGAGTACAAAAGCAAAGATAAAACACTTTGATAATCGTTATGGATTCACCATTTTAAATGAAAAATATGAATTTGTCAACGAAGGAGATTACATCATCCCTTTTGATGCTCAATATCATGATGTTGTTGATTTTAAAATATCTAATAATGGAGATTTTTTTATGCTTCTTAAAACATATAGAAAAAGAACAAAAGCAGACCATGTCCGGTTTAAAAGACTAAATGACAAGTTATATATCTATCACATCGGTATCAATGACGGACTTCAATCATTCACTCTTGAAACAAATGACAATCATATCTATGATGTTGACCTTACATTAAACAATCTAAAACAATCTGTTGCGATAGCAGGTTTATACGGGAATAAATATAGAGATGGAATTTCAGGAATATTTAAAATGCTGGTTGATTTTAACAGTGGTAAAATAGAAAATAAAGCTTTTATTTCTTTTTCGGATGAATTTATCACACAACATTGGAATGAGAAAGCTTTTAATTACTTAAAAAGAAAATCTAAAAGAGAAAAAAGAAAAATAAAACCGACGTTAACAAAGTATCAATTAAGAAAAACCTATTTACTAAATAATAAAGATATTATTGTTGAAGCGGAATATTATAATGAAATCACCCAGACTTATAGCGATCCTGATGGACGAAATTCAAGGATATCCACTCATTTTAACTATGGACCTATCATTGTTTCAAATATTGATAGTACAGGAAATTTAAAATGGAATCAGCGGATTTTAAAACGTCAATCAACTGTAGATGATGGAGGATATCTTAGCAGCTATCTCTCTTACATAGACCATAATCATATCCGCTTTATTTTTAATGATAATGTAGAAAATTATGATGTCTCCGGAGAGTTTATTAATCGCTATCCTTTGCAAAATGTTTCTTATAGAAAAGAAAATTTGGTTGCAATAGCTTCTATTGATCTTAACAATGGTAAAAGTTCCCGCTCCTTCTTATTTCAAAAGAAAAACATTGATGGTATTTTTACGCCTAAAAAATCAATTACTGATAAAAATCAAAGTATTATTTATTTGTACGCTATAGGAAGAGGTCGCTCCGAAAAGGTCGGTATATTGAGGTACTAATTCATGTTTTTATCAATATACTTTCTTCTAAACCATCGAATAGGCGTATAAAAAAGCAGTAACACCGAAGCAAAAGTGAATGTTCTTCCAAGGATATTCCCAAATCGAGTATATACTGTTTTTTCTTTATTTAGTGAGATGTTTTCTCGTATTACATCTTCTTCCCTCCATTTTGTTGCCTGAATTATATCTCCTCTTTGATTCACAAAACATGAAATTCCCGTATTAGCCGACCGAACAATATCTCGTCGATTCTCAATTGCTCTTAATGATGCAAAACTAGCATGTTGCTTATACCCCGGTGTATCTCCCCACCAACCGTCATTTGTTGCTATAGCTATAAAATTTGCTCCTTGTAAACATTGAAGCGAAATCCATTCTCCATAAACGGATTCGTAGCACACAACCGGTGCAAAAGAAAAATTTTGTGATTGAAATATTTTCGGCCATGGCTCTACTCCCAACGTGCCTGAAATTCCACCGTTTTGAATTGATAATTCTTCCAAAAAAGGGAATATATCTGAAAACGGCAGTATTTCTACTCCGGGAACTAATTTTGATTTATGAATAAACTCTATATGATCTTCTTCATCAATAAACATGGAAGTATTATAAAACTCTACAAAACTTCCATCGGGTTGCTTCCGGCTTGCTCTTGAGTTTTTTGATTCAAAAACACGATAAGTGGACGCTCCCAAATACCATGGCACATTATTTAATTTTTCTTTTTTTGCTTTTAACAACTCTTTTACCTCAGGTAATGTATATACCTCATCTTCATTGAAACTGCGGCTTATTGCTGTTTCCGGAGCTACAATTAATCTCGTTTTTTCGGTTGTTAAAGAATCAGCTAAACGAATAAGCTTATTGACTTGATCATTTAAACTATCATAATTAAACTTTTCATTATATGGGTCAATATTTGGCTGAATAGCTACCACTTCTATTTTCTTCTCCTCTTTTATTTCATAATTATAATATTTCCATAAAGAAAAAAGAATTGGTGATAATATAAAGAAAGCCGCACTCCAAAATAAAGGTGTTTGTATCGTCCAGTTTTCTCCTTTCAATAAAACATTTTGAAATGCTCTAAAAATAATCAAGTTCACAAATAACACCCAAAAACTTCCTCCAAAAACACCAAAATATTCATACCACTGCACCCAAGAAGGAACAATACTAAACGCATTACCTAAGGTTAACCACGTCCATGACATTTCCCAATTATGGTGTAGGTATTCAAATGCAATCCAATAGAAAAACAGAGAAAAATAACCTTCTTTTTCTCCTACATACTTTTTAGTGATATGAAATAAGAAAAATACGAATGACATTAACAATGAATTCATTGTAAAAGCCAATATTCCTCCGACTAAATCAGCTTTACACACCCACCATGTTGTTCCTACATTATAGATTAAAAATGTTAAGTAAGCATGTGTAAAAACTTTAGGTGACTTATATTTTCGCTTTGAAATATAAGATTCTATCAACAAAAGAGGAACCCATGCAACAAAAGTTAAAGGAACCATACTTCCCGTATACGGGAAAGATAACACCATCAATACCCCTGACAATGCACTTAATAAGAAACGTTGTTTTCGACTTATGTAAATCATAGTTCAAAAATACAGTTATTTTAGACAAAAAGAAAAGGGGTGAAATATTCTCACCCCTTTTCTTTTTTATTGTTTGATTTTATTCAAAAATCAAATCCATCTCAACTCTTCTGTTCTTCGCTCTTCCATCTGCGGTAGAATTGTCGGCAATCGGTCTTGTTTCTCCATAGTATTCTACGATTAATTGTTCTGCCTTAACTCCTCTACTAATTAAGTAATCCCTTACAGCTTCTGCTCTTCTCTTAGACAATACGAGGTTAGACTCTGCTTTACCAACATTATCTGTATGTCCCGCAATTCTTAACTTCCATTCCGGCTTTTTAACCAACACTTCCGCCAATTCATTTAATGATTCAAATGATCCTGGAAGAATAATTGCTTTTCCTGTTTGGAATTGAAGATTATCGAAAGCCATTTTCAATACTTCTTTTACTTCTTCCTCTACCTCCGGACATCCTTTATTAGCAATTGTTCCAGGAGTATTAGGACAAGCATCGTCTTTATCTCTGACACCATCATTATCCGTATCTGCATAAGGACAACCGTTATTAGACTTCGGTCCTGCTAAATTCGGACAATCGTCATCTTTATCCAATAGTCCGTCTCCATCAGTATCCGGCCATGGACATCCTTTATTTTCTTTTGGTCCATATACTTCAGGACACGCATCGATGAAATCAAATATACCATCATTATCTGTATCAGGACATCCGTTGTACATTTTTGGTCCGGCAACATCAGGACAAGCATCGTCTTCATCTTTTATACCATCTCCATCTGTATCAGGACATCCGTTAAATTCTTTAATTCCGGCAACTGTAGGACAATCATCATTTTTATCAATGATACTATCATTATCGGAATCAGGACAACCTTGGAATGCTTTATCCCCAAAATCCTCAGGACATAAATCGTCTTTATCAGGAACACCATCCTTATCCTTATCCGGGCAACCTTTAAACATTGCTAATCCTGCTTCTTGAGGACAAAGATCTTCTGAGTCAATAATGCCATCTCCGTCACTATCCGGGCATCCTCTAAACTTCCAAACCCCCGGAACCGATTTACATTCATCCAATTTATCAGAAACTTTATCTCCATCAATATCACTTGGATGCGTATAAAGAATTGGTAATCTAAGCCCTGCATAGAACTCTGCTCCTTTTACTTTTCCTGTTGCAAACAAAGTCTTGAAATCCGTAAATCCAATTGTTAACGGTCCCATTTGAGATGCTACTCCCGCTTTGAATCCTGAATATTTATTTAAGGACAACGGCAAGTATAATCCGAACCAAGAACTTTGAAAACTCGGTGTGATTGATATTTGATTCGCAACACGAACTCTATGTGGTCGCTTTCTATTACGTAAATTAATCATTCCGGTCATATTGACATAAAACCATTTATAAATGTTGTAATCTGCTTGAAAACTTAAAGCTGTTGGTGCTCCCATAAAGAAGATTCTTTCAGCATCTGTTTCTGTAGATGACCAATCAGGGTGATTTAAAATTAAAGAATCGATAATGCTATCTACACTTGCTAAAGATTTAGCAGAATTAAATACCGTCAAGTCAAATAAATTATTTGATCGAACTGTAAAGTCTCTACTCAAACTTCCTTTTTTAAACTTAATTCCTCCTATATCCAGTATCGATGCTCCTACTCTCAATTTATACTTTTCTTTATCTCTTCTCCATAAATCTGTCTTTCCATCCATATCATACTTATACTTTTTCCAATCCGGTCTCCATTCCCAAACAACACCCAAATCTAACCCCCAACCATAATCAGAAACTGCTTTTGGGGTTCCTGTAGGAACATCTCCATCTAAAATACCTGTTGAATGCCCGTAAGAAACATCTGCGTTTAGATATTGTGTTGTATCATCATTAAATAAGTTATATTCAAAATTATCGGTATTAAAATAAGCTGCTGTATATCCAGCTAACCATTTTGCTTTACCACCTACTTTAAAAAAGTGTTCTCCATCATCTTTAATCACTTGTGAATAAATCAAACCGTATTCAGCCCATGTCATATGATTCGCATGAAGCAATGATTCATTAAATTTAGCATTCCATAATAATGGATAATTTAAATCTTTCATTGCCAAATAAGCCAGTGTTGGATCTACATCATCAACATTTGTAATGGATCGTAATTTTGCTGCAAATCCTACTGCAATTTTCGGATTAATGTGAAACATGAAGTTTAAAACATCTAACTGAAAATTATTATAAATCCCAATAGTTTTACTTCTTGTATAATCTAATGAATCAATATAACGGTCCTCAAAAGTATTGGAAGGACTAATCCAACTTGTATCTTTTGTAAAAGATTTTATCCACCAGCCCGGCATGTCCCGAGTATCAAATCGTGTAGCATTTTGATAGAAATTCATGTTAAAACTAAACAAGTTAATATCTACGACATAACGTCCATCTACAAAACTTGCCGGTTGAACATCCGTACCCATTACGCCTGCGTAATTAGAAGAATGTACCCCTAAATAATTTCGCGCATATACATTGATTGTAAATACAACCAAAATCAATAATCCGTAAATC
>JALWLM010000177.1:0-2334 GCA_027084145.1 Crocinitomicaceae bacterium
AATCATTTTTATGGAAATTAAATTTAGCTGAAAAAGATTTAATGCCATGGGCTGATTTTGAACACCCTGAAAAAGATGGCTATGGAAGAAAATTAGTTTATAAAGGAAAAAACTTTGAAGTCATGGTGATGTCTTGGCTTCCGGGTGATTTTTCTGCTGTCCATAATCATGGATATACGCAATGGGGTGCCGTTCAAGTTTATGGAAATGCATCTCATTATCTTTATAAAGTAGAAAATAACAATATCAAGTTTGTAGAAAAACAAAATTTAAAATCAAGCAATATTGCTTTGGTTAACAATGCTTTAATTCATCAAATGGGAAATGAAAGTGAATCTCCATATCTTTCTCTTCATATTTATGGAACAGAATATGAAATTGATGAAGTTACAAGTGATTCACTCATTTTTGAAATTGAAAACAAGAGAATTGTAAAAACAACCGGAGGAGCCTTTTTCAAATTACCTGAAGATGCTATTTCTGTTGTTGACCTTCTAAATTGTACAGATAAAAATACAATTGAAGTATTCTGTAAAACGTTGAATACCAAGCTTAAAAATATTGATAATCAGCCTCCAAAGAATTGTATTGAAATACAATAAATGTCTTAGTCCTTTATTAGTTTTCGATATTTCACTCTTTTCGGTCCTTCATCTCCTAATCGTTTTTTCTTGTTTTCTTCATACTCGGAGTAGGTTCCTTCAAACCAATAGACTTCTGAGTTTCCTTCAAATGCAAGAATATGTGTACAGATACGGTCTAAAAACCATCTGTCATGAGAAATTACAACAGCACATCCTGCAAAATTCATAATACCTTCTTCTAATGCTCGAAGTGTATTAATGTCAATATCATTTGTCGGCTCATCCAAAAGAAGAACGTTAGCTTCCGTCTTTAATGTCATTGCCAAATGAAGGCGGTTTCGCTCCCCTCCCGATAAAACACCTACTTTTTTATTCTGGTCAGAGCCATTAAAATTAAACTTCGATAAATAGGCTCTTGCATTTATTTTTTGATTTCCAATCTCTACGTATTCAACTCCTCCGGAAACGACTTCAAAAACCGTTTTATCGGGATGTATATCTTCATGTGTCTGGTCAACATAACCGATTTTAACCGTCTCTCCGATTTTAAACTCTCCGTTATCCGGCTCCAATTCTTTGATTATCATTTTAAAAATTGTCGTCTTCCCTGCTCCGTTCGGGCCTATAATTCCTACAATTCCTGCAGGAGGAAGTTTAAAGTTTAAATCATCATACAATAATTTATCGCCAAAAGCTTTTGATACATGAATCACTTCAATCACTTCATTTCCTAATCGGGGACCATTGGGAATCGGAATTTCTAATTTTTGTTCTTTTACCTTAATATCTTCCGACAGCATTTTATCATAATTTGATAACCTGGCTTTATTTTTAGCATGTCTGCCTTTCGGATTCATTCGAACCCATTCCAGCTCTCTTGCCAACATTTTTTGACGCTTAGACTCTGATTTTTCTTCTTGCTCCAATCTTTTTCGTTTCTGTTCTAACCAAGAAGAATAATTCCCTTTCCAAGGAATCCCCTCTCCTCTATCTAATTCCAAAATCCATCCTGCAACATTATCTAAGAAATATCGATCATGCGTTACTGCAATAACAGTCCCTTTATATTGTGCTAAATGTTGCTCCAACCACTCTATGGATTCTGCATCTAAGTGGTTTGTTGGCTCATCTAACAATAAAATGTCGGGATTCTGCAACAATAAACGACAAAGAGCAACCCTTCTTCTTTCTCCACCTGATAATGTTGCTATTTTCTGGTCATCAGGTGGACAGCGAAGTGCATCCATTGCTCTGTTTAAAGTTGTATCTAAATCCCATCCGTTTAGCGAATCAATCAAATCTTGAACTTCTCCTTGCTTCTTGATTAAAGCTTCCATTTTATCGGGATCGTTCATGATTTCTTCATTCATAAATTGGTTATTGATGTCTTCAAACTCTTGAAGCGCGTCCACGACCTCCTTTACCCCCTCCATTACAATCTCCTTTACCGTTTTATTTTCATCTAACTCCGGCTCTTGTGGAAGATATCCAATTGAATATCCATCTGCAAAGACAACTTCTCCCCTGTAAGATTGATCAATTCCTGCAATGATTTTTAAAACGGTTGATTTTCCGGAACCGTTAAGCCCGATAATACCAATCTTTGCTCCATAAAAAAAAGAAAGATGTATATTTTTAATAATTGTTTTCCCTTGAGGTGTTTCTTTTGTAACTCCCACCATGGAAAAAATGATTTTCTTATCGTCTGCCATTTGTTTTTTATTTACCGTTCTTACTACTATTTGATAAA
>JALWLM010000177.1:2344-3159 GCA_027084145.1 Crocinitomicaceae bacterium
ATTTTTATCAATAATGATTTTCATTTTATCCTTTCTTATAAAAGGTTCAATTTATTGTCGGCTGCTTTTCAAAATACCATTTAAAATCTCATTCACTTCTCCCGTTTTCTCAATATGAGCCATGTGACCACAATCGGATATCACCGAATAATGAACTGGAATTTCTTCTAATGATTTCTCCATCATTTCCAAAGGAACTGTTTTATCTAAGTCTCCCTGAATGATGTAAAAATCTTGTGCTTTCTCTTCAAGAAGTATTCTGTTATTTTGTCTCCGACTCATAGCAATAGAAGCCGAAGCAATTGTATTTGAAGAGATTAAAGACGCTTCTTTAA
Source organism: Crocinitomicaceae bacterium (assembly GCA_027084145.1). Lineage (GTDB taxonomy): Bacteria > Bacteroidota > Bacteroidia > Flavobacteriales_D > Crocinitomicaceae > UBA4466. The sequence goes on from JALWLM010000177.1 coordinate 2,680, forward strand.
TTAATTTCTTTATGTCTTTTTCAAACTTTTCAGAATGGGAAAACAAATTAGGTATAACTTCCCTGATAAAATGAAGTTTATTGAAATGAACAATTTTAGCCACTCGAAGTCTATCCTTTTTCTTTTGAGGACTATCTTCCCAAAAATTAGAATTTAATAAAATGACTTTTTTACAACGTGGATGCTGTTTTTTTATTTCCAAAGCAACATAGCCTCCCATGGAATGCCCTACAACATGAAAAGTTTCTAAATTTTTGATCTCAGAATGTGATAAAATATGTTTTGCTATTACTTCAATTGAAACATCTAATATTTCGGGAGATGATCCATGTCCGGGTAGCTCAATCTCTATTCGTTGGATATTTGGAATAGAAAGATATTCCCACATCCTATTAGATTCCAAAAAGCCATGTAAAAAAATAACAGGATACCCTTTTCCGGATATCCTGATATTCAAAGAAGGTAAATTCATTTTATTTT
>JALWLM010000177.1:3169-5754 GCA_027084145.1 Crocinitomicaceae bacterium
TCTCTATTTCTTCTGCTTCTATAGGAATATCTCCCATCAAGTTGAGCGGTCCTCCATTTTCTTGTACCACTAAATCATCTTCTATTCTAATCCCTAAATTTTCCTCCGGAATATAAATACCCGGTTCACAAGTAAACACCATACCCGCTTTAATAGGTTCATTCCATAATCCTACATCATGAGTATCTAAGCCGATGAAGTGAGAAGTCCCATGCATGAAATACTTCTTATACGCAGGCCAATTCGGATCTTGATTTTTAATATCCGTTTTATCAATGAGTTTTAATTTTAACAATTCACTTTCCATCAACTTCCCGACTTCTTTATGATACTCATCCATAATTGTTCCCGGAACCAGCATTTTCTCCGCTTCTTTCTTTACATGAAGTACCGAATTATAAACCTCTTTTTGTCGCTTTGTAAATCGACCGTTTACAGGGAAACAACGAGTCAAATCCGAAGCATAATTAGCATATTCCGCTCCTACATCCAAAAGAATAACATCCCCATCTTTACATTGCGCATTGTTTTGAATATAATGTAAAACACAAGCATTTGCTCCTGATGCGATAATCGGTGTATAAGCAAACCCTCTGGAACGATTCCTTAAAAATTCATGTGTAAGCTCTGCTTCTATTTGATATTCCCACACTCCCGGGCGAATAAAACGCATCACCCGCTCAATTCCTTTTTTGGTAATATTACAAGCTTCTTGCATTAAATCAATCTCAATCGAATGCTTAATAGAACGAATGCGGTGCATGATGGGCGCACTTCTTCGAACCTGATGAGCAGGATATTCTTTTTTCACCCATTCGATAAAGCGATCTTCTCTTGTTTGAACTTCTGTATTAGCACGTAAATGTTCATTGGTATTCAAATAAATAGAATCTACTTCACACATCATCTGCTTGAATACTCTATCGAACTCATCTAACCAATAAACCGTTTCGATTCCTGAAACTTCAAAGGCTTTTTCTTTTGTCAATTTTTCTCCTTCCCAAATGGAAATATGTTCATTCGTTTCTTTTAAGAAAAGAACTGCCTTGTGTTTTGGATTTTTTGATGAAGGTGAAATAACAAGAATGCTTTCCTCTTGATCTACACCTGACAAATGAAAAATATCACGGTGTTGTTGAAAAGGCATTGTACTATCAGCACTAATCGGATAAATATCATTTGAATTGAATACCGCTAAAGAATTGTCTTCCATACCTTTAACAAACAACTCTCTATTTCGAATAAATAATTCTTTATTGATTGGCTCGTATTTCATAATCTTTTTAAATTAGGTTTTCAAATGTAATAATAAAATCTTCGATATTAGGTATTTTACTCTATCCCATTCGAACAACTTTTGCAGGATTTATTTTTGTTATAATAGCACTTGGAATAATTAAGGCTATTAAGCAAACAATTAAAGTTCCTGAGTTAATCAAAAACCAATGCTCAAATGTTAATTCAATCGGAACACTTGAGAGATAATAAACTTCGGGATTCAATGTGAATATTTGAAACTGTTCTTGTAAAAAACATAAAGTCAATCCAATAAGATTACCCCAAAACATCCCTCTTAAAATCAAATAACCTGCTTGAATTAAGAATATTTTCCGAATACTAACATTGTTAGCTCCCAATACTTTCAATACACCTATAAAATGACTCCTGATTAAAATTAAAACCAATAAAGCAGAACCCATGTTAATAATTCCGATTAATATCATCAATATAATAATGATTGCAACATTAATATCTAAGAAATCCAGCCAAACAAAAATTTGTTCTTGCAGTTTTTTGATACTCATCACACTCAACATCTCACCATAAGGCGTTGGCTTAAAATCGATCATTGTTCGAAGTTCTTTTTCTTTTTCATCCAGCTTTTCCCAATCTTTAATATAAACTTCAAACCCGCCAACATAATAGGAATGCGTTCCTTTCCCCGGAATATGCTTGAACAATAATTCTTTATCTCCTGCATCAATGGAAAAAAGATTCCCTGTGTCATCTAAAAAATTCCTATAAACCCTATTCTCTTCATCCAAAACAAAACGACACAAAGCTTCTTTTTCGCCCTTTATCGTTATTTGCAAATATGCTGTATCCGGTAAAGTCGTGTTTTCTAAGGGTTCATTAAGTTGCATTTCATAATCTCCTACAATAACACGAATCAATGTATCTTTCATTGGGCAAATCACAAAACCACTGTTTTTTTCAAATCCCTCCCCCCAATCATAACGATAATTTCCATTACCTCCACTCGCTCTTGCCCGAACAATCAGTCCTATTCCTTGATACAATGTATCATCTACTTGAATAGATGCTCTAATCCCCCAATCATTCAATTCTTGAACATGTTCAATATGACACAATACTGTTTTTTCATCAAATTCTAAGAGACCTGTTTCATAAATGCCACTAACAATAAAACGACGTTGCGTAGGACGTTGTTTTACAAAAAATGCTTTTACCGTATCGCCAACTTTAAAAAACATTTGATCCGCAATACGTTTGGACACCAAAATAGCGTTTTTTTCTTTATTATAATTGGGAATTTTACCCTGAATAAGATGTGATTGAAAAAA
>JALWLM010000178.1 GCA_027084145.1 Crocinitomicaceae bacterium
TTTATCAAAATAAAATTATTATGAAAAAACTATTATTTGGAATATTACTATTATTAGGGCAAAGTACTTTTGGACAAGTTTGTTATGTAACTTTAGACCCTAATCCAACAAATGATACATTGTCTGTTTGCCCGGGAGATAACGTAACAATAACAGCTTATGCAGGACTTGTTTCCAGCGGGCAAATGTTTAATTTTGATACGGGAACCCTTCCTCCGGGTTGGTCAACTTCAGGTTCAACTCAATTTGGATCTCCTTGTGGAGCTGGTCCTAATAACAATAATTATTTTTGGGCGGCAACAGCAGGGAGTTCTACTCCATACGTTGAAACCAATGACTTTGACATTAGTTGTGGTGGATTTGTGAGTTTTTGGATGCGATTTGAACAGCAAGGAGGTTCGTCTCCTTGTGAGGGACCTGATTTGGCAAATGAAGGGGTTGAACTGCAATATTCAACAGATGGAGGGGTAACTTGGACAACAATGATATATTATAGCCCGGGAGGGTTTACATTACCTGCAATGCCTTCAAGTAGTAATTCTGTAGCAAGCGGTCCTACACCCTATACAACATGGAGCCAGTTTACTGTAAATATACCAACAGTTGCTGCAACAACATCTACTCGATTTAGATGGATACAGCAGAACTCTTCAGGTTCTTGTTGTGATAACTGGGGGCTTGAAGACATCGCAATTATGGCAGGACCATGTAATAGTGCTCAATTAGATTGGAATCAAACTGGGGTAGGTCTTTATGGAAATATCATTAATTATACGGCAACAACAGATACATTTTTTGTTGTCGATGTTTATGATTTTTCAACACCTCCGATAGCATATTGTCAGTCAGACACTTTATGGATAGATGTTATGGGACCAACGTTAACTTATGATATTCCGGACACATTGATGATGTATTGTCCGAATGATACTTTGTCTCAAGTTGGAGTTACGAATTTGCAAAATGCAATAGGGCCATATTCTTTTAATTGGTCAACAGGAGCGACAGATAGCATTGTGGATTTGTACTCTTCTTCTTCAACACATGATACAATGGTTTATACAGTCCAAATAACCGATGGATGTGGGTATAATTATGATGACTCCATTGTTTTTATAACGAATCAAATATTAGACATTACAACAATGTCTCAAGTACCGGCAAGTGCCTGTCTTCCGGATGGAGCCGCTTATTGCTTATCGGATTCCATTGTTGGGATTCAAGGATCTCAAAATCCTTATTTCTTCCTTGAGGGACCGGGAAGTCCGGGGGCGTATTCTGTTAATGGTACAGCTTTGCAAAATATCCCTTCGGGATGGTATTATTTAACAGTAACAGACAGTGTTTGTTCGGTAACGGATAGTGTTTTTGTAGAAATGAATAATCCTCCACAGGCGGTTATTTCGCCTACACAAGCAGAAGGATGTGGACCTTTAGAGGTTTCTTTTACCAATCAAAGTGTTAATACTTCAAACTATATTTGGGATTTTGGGAATGGAGATATCGTTAACACAACAACGATGGATGGAGAAACAAGAGAGTTTTTAAATTCTACTACGGTTATGTTAATTGCTTCAGACGGAAATAATTGTTCTGATACGGCCTATGCAGTGATTAATGTCCTTCCATGTGGCTGTACAGACCCTAATGCAACAAATTATAATCCAAATGCGACAACGGATGATGGAAGTTGTGTTTATCCTACACCTGAGGTAGAAGTTCCTAATGTGTTTACACCGAATGGAGATGGAGTAAATGATGTTTTTGAATTAACGGTAAAAAATGTCGTTAATGTAGAACTTGTTATTTTAAATCGATGGGGAGGAGTGGTTTATCAAGAAAACAAAGATTATCCGGAAGTTCCTTCTTGGGATGGATTTGTAAAAAGCAAGTTAGCGAATGAAGGAGTTTATTTTTATCGATATAAGGCAAAAGGGGTAAATGGAGAAGAGGTCGAAGGGCATGGCTTTTTAGAATTGATTTTAGATTAAGAAATAATCAACAAGTTAAATAAAACGAAAAAGAGTCATCAATTTTGATGGCTCTTTTTGGTTAGAAATCAATTTGATCTTTTTTATTAGTCAAAAAAAGAACTTCTATCAATAGTCATTTCTCCGCGTATAGATTGAGATAAAAGTGCTTTTCGATCTTCAAAGTTAGTTGTTTCTCCAAGAACAAACATCATTTTTGTGACAGCAGCTTCAGTAGTTAAATCATAACCACTAATAACACCTAATTGATTAAACATGGAACTAGTAGCATATAATCCTTGTTTTACAGTTCCGGAATTGCATTGAGTGATATTGAGAACAACACCGCCTTGATTGATGAAATTCATTAATAAATTTCTTAATTTTTCATCTTGAGGAGCATTTCCAGATCCAAATGTTTCTATCACAAGTCCTTCGACATGATTTTTGTCAAAAAGAGATTGATAGGTAGAGAAATCGATACCGGGATATAATTTTAATAAAGCAGTTTTTGTGTTAAAGTTATTTTTGACAATTAGTTTATTAATATTTGACCGATAAAGTCTGTCCAAGTTGTATTTTATTTGTACGCCTGCTTCTGCTAAAACATCATAATTAGGACTTCGGAATGCTTCAAAATTTTCAGCAGAGTCTTTTGTGCATCTGTTTCCTCTAAATAATTTATAATCAAAATAGACGGCAACTTCTCTGACCAAAGGTAAGCCGTCATGATTTTGCTCTGCTGCAATTTCAATAGCGGTAATTAAATTTTCTTTTCCATCAGTTCTTATAGTTCCGATGGGTAATTGTGAACCCGTGAAAATAACAGGTTTTTGAAGACCTTCAAGCATAAAACTTAGAGCGGAAGCAGAATAGGCCATTGTATCCGACCCGTGTAAAACAACAAAACCGTCAAATTGATTATAATTTTCCATGATCGTAGTTCCTATTTTTATCCAGTCTTTTGGTGTCATTTCTGAAGAGTCAAGTGTCGGATGAAAATTAACAGCTTCCAAAGCAACATTTAAACGCATTAATTCCGGAACATGTTCATGGATGTGTTGGAAATCTACAGGGTATAATGCTCCTGTTTCCGGAGCTTTAATCATTCCGATTGTTCCTCCTGTATAAATTAACAGAACTTTAGGTTTTGTCATTTATTTTCAAATTAAATAATTCGATTGCATTTAGTGTTGTTTGTTTTTCTATTTCTAATAGAGGAACTTGGTAAATATCGGTTAATTTTTCAGCAATGTGAAGAATATAAGCACTTTCATTGCGTTTTCCTCTTTTAGGTACGGGAGCTAAATAAGGAGAATCTGTTTCTAAGACAATATGTTTTAAGGAAATGTCTCTTATCGCTTCATCAACTTTTGCTTTTTTATAAGTTATAACGCCCCCGATTCCTATTTTAAAACCACCGTAATTAATAATTTTTTCAGCTTGTTCTTTGGTTCCCGTAAAACAATGAAACACACCGGTTAATTGATCGTCATTTAATTCATCAACAATCTCAAAAATCTCATCAAAAGAATCTCTCGCATGAATAACAATAGGCTTTTGTAATTCCTTTGCCCACTTTATTTGACGTTTAAAGACTTCTTTTTGTTCTTCTATATGTGTTTTATCCCAATATAAGTCAATTCCTATTTCTCCAACGGCAATGTATTTTTCAGGATAAGAAAACAATTCTTTTTTTATAATCTCTAATTGATTTTCCCAGTCTTCTTTAACGTCACAAGGATGAATTCCCATCATGGGGAAGCAATTGTTAGGAAAATCGTTTGCCAGCTCATTCATTTTATCAATGGTATCTACATCAATATTGGGAAGAAGAAGGGCTTCAACTCCATGATCAATTGCTCTTTGAACCACTTCTTTTCGGTCCCTATCAAAGGCATCAACAAATAAATGTGTATGTGTATCAATAAACATAATCTAAAATAGAGAAATACTAACTCCCATTTGAAGGAGGTTCAACTTTGTACTTTGTTTTCCTGAGAAGATATTATTAAAATTATAATTTCCAAATAATGCCCAATTTCTAACCCCTATGCGTAGGTGAGCAGAATAAACCCATTTTTCTTCATCGGGAAACCCAAATCGTTTTAATTTTTCTTTCCGACCATTGATTTGATATATTTCTTTTGAATACCAATTGAGTTGATATCCAACCTTTCCACCTAGATGAAGTTTTACATGTTTCCAATTCCTTCCTCTAAATCGAATTTCTAATGGAATAGAAAAACTATTACCCGAAAGGGATGATTTTTGAAATAAGTCCGTAGATTCTTTTGTTTGATAAATGGTGGAAGAAATAGAATCAATGATTGTGAACTTATTCTCATGTCGTATATTGACAAGTTGATGAGCAATTCCAACTCCCAATGATACAGTATTACATCTTGTTAAAGGGATGTCAAACATTAAATTCGTATTAAAACCAATAGAGGGAGCTATATTTTCAAAAGGTTTTTTATCACCATTCCAATCATTATACGTGATGTCAAATATCAAGCGATCGTATTTTCTTACTTTTTCTACTTGAGCAGGTCTGAGTCCTGTATAAAACCACATAACACCGGGTCTGAATCTTGACTTTAAATCATCAGAAGAGTTTTGTGCGTAAGTAAAACTTACCCAGCAAAAGAATATTAAAAAAAGAAAAGATTTAATCATTTTTTATCTTTTTTTCCCATCTCCATGCATCTTTAACGGCGTCTTTGATGGTGTATTTTGCTTCCCAATTTAAGAGTTTTTTTGCTTTTGTTACATCTGCATAAATTTCAACGACATCCCCTGGTCTGGGTTTTCCCATTTCCCAATTAATTTTTTGCCCTGAAATATCTTCAAAAAAACGAATCGCTTCTAGAACACTCGTTCCCTTACCTGTCCCGATATTTATATATTCTACAATACTGTCACGTTCTTGTTTTTCTAACCAATTAAGAGCTTTTACATGAGCGTCCGCAACATCCATAACATGAACATAATCACGAACACAAGTGCCGTCTATCGTATCATGGTTTCCTCCAAAAATAGTTATTTTCTCTATTTTCCCGATTCCACATTGTGTTATTACGGGAAATAAATTTGCAGGTTTTCCGATAGGTAACTCTCCTATATTTGCTGATGGATGAGCTCCAACAGGATTGAAGTAACGTAAATTAACAGCTTTTAAGCTCTTTTTACTATTTACTAAGTCGCTAATAATTTCTTCTCCTATTTGTTTGGTGTTCCCATATGGGGAATTCGCCTTTTGTATGGTGGAGTTTTCCGTTACAACTTTCACATCTTTAGGTTCTCCATAAACAGTACAAGAAGATGAAAAAACAAAATTTTGAACATTAAAGGAAATGCAATTTTCCAGAATGTTAAGCAGTCCGATGATATTATTTTTATAATATTTCAAAGGAGATTCAACAGACTCACCAACAGCTTTATATGCAGCAAAATGGATAACTCCTTCAAAAGGATATCTTTCAAAAGTCTTTTTCAAAGAATTCAGGTCACAGACATCTATTTTTTCAAACGGAATTTCTTTTCCTGTAATTTTTTTTATTCCGGATAAGATTTTTTCATGAGCATTTCTCAAATCATCAACAATAACAGGATGATATCCGTTTTCTATCAATGAGACAACGGTATGGGATCCAATATATCCGGCTCCTCCCGAAACAAGAACATGTCCTTTTTTCATAGACACAAAATTAGGATTATTCATGTATATGTCATATGAATTAAAGAATAGTTTTCAGGTAACATT
>JALWLM010000179.1 GCA_027084145.1 Crocinitomicaceae bacterium
ATTCTATCTAATCTAAAACAGACAGATTAATACTTTTATGTAGAAGACTACAAGCCTGAAACGGTGAAATTTAATGTAAATTATTATAAATGGCAACCTAAAAAAGATATGTATTTAGAAGCAAAATAAACGAAAATAATGAAGCAACATTTATCAAAAATCATCCTCTTATTTCACAATATTATGATTGAATAAAAATGAAATACAGAGGTATTATATCCTTTTTTTTTATTATTATTGAAATTGAAACAAATTTGATTGAAGAAAATAAAACAAAGTTATTATGAAAAAACAAACAGTAAAAGTTCTAACATTTCTAGCCGTTTCCGGTACAGTTTTCACTGGATGTGACTTACTCAAAGACTTAGATTACACTGTTACTCCTGACCCATTAGAAATGCATGGAGATTCAGTTCGAGTTAAAGTGGATGTTGTATTTCCTGAAAAAGGAATTAATAAAAAAGCATATGCTGAAATTACTCCTATGCTAGGAACACATGCTTTAAAACCTATTCGAGTACAAGGTGAAAAAGCAACAGGTAACGGAAATGTTATTCAATACAAAGCAGGAGGAAAAGTTACTTATACTGATATAATCGCCTATTCTCCGGATATGGAAGCTTGTGACCTTGTTGTTACAGGAAAAGTCTTTAAAGGTTCGAAGGAAAAAGACCAAATCGAAGAAACTAAAATAGCTGACGCGACAATTATTACGCCTTTATTAGTGAATAAGGACTTCAAAGTAATTGAAGCAAAAGACCAATTCCAAAGAGTTACAGAAGAAAACTTCTCTGCAACAATCAATTATGATAAAGGAAGATCTGTTGTTAAGTCAAGTGAATTAAGACAAGAAGATATTAAAGCATATCAAGACTTCTTAGCTCAAGACGTTGAAGATGATAAAGTAAAAATTAAAACAATTCATATTACAGGATACGCTTCCCCTGAAGGTGAAGAAGACAAAAACAATACCCTGTCAATGGACAGAGCAACCTCTGCAAAAGAAGCATCTGTAAATCTTGCAGGAAAAGCAAAAAACGATCCTTGTAAAGAAGATGTTATCTATAACCTAAAAGGTTCGGGAGAAGATTATGAGGGATTCAAAAAAGCGTTGGAAGCTGATACTAAAATGAATGAAGACGATAAGAATTTAGTGTTAAGAGTTCTTGAGACTATCAGCAGTCCCACGGAAAGAGAACAAGCAATGAGAGATATGGGAAAAACTTTCACATACTTGGATAGAAATATTTTCCCTGCTTTACGTCGTGCTGAAATTTCTGTTGTTTATGACCAAACAGGATTCTCTGATGAAGAATTAAAAGCATTATCTGTTTCTAACCCTGACACATTAAATGTTGAAGAATTGTTATTTACAGCTACTTTAACAGACGATTTGAACGAAAAAATGAGATTATATAAAATCGTTGAAGAAAGATTCCCCAACGATTATAGAGGAGTAAATAACGTAGGAGTTATTTTATACATGCAAAATAAAGTAAATGAAGCTAAAGCTCAATTTGAAAAAGCTGCAGGAATAGAAAATAACGCTATTGTAAAAAGCAACCTTGGAGCAATTGCTGCACTTGAAGGAGATCGTCAAAAAGCAATGAGCTTATTTAATGAAGCGAATGCAGGAGATGAAACAAACTACAATAAAGGAATCATCAATATCCAAAATGGAGATTATGCATCTGCTGTTTCTAACTTCGGAGAAGATTCTTTCAATAAAGCATTAGCTCAATTATTAAATGGAGATGCTGCAGCAGCTATCAATACAATTGATAATTCTGCAGATGCTGAAACAGCTCAAGGGTACTATCTTAAAGCAATTGCATCAGCTAGACAAGACAAATTAGGAGCTATCGTAGATAACTTAAAAAATTGTTTTGCTAAAGACGCTGCTTACAAAGAAAAAGCGAAAAAAGACAGAGAATTTATCAAGTATTTAGAAAATGCAGCATTTACTGCAATTGTAAAATAAAACTATCTCTCATAAACAATTTAAAGCCCGATTTTTTCGGGCTTTTTTGTTTCCTATAATATAAAAGTTATTAACAATAATTCACATAACTTAAACGGTTTAGTAAAAAACTAAATAAAAAACAAAGCAACTTTGTGAATATTTTTAACGTCATACTTTACAAATAAAAGATTGATTATCCATAACTTGCATAATGAATATCAGCCTCAAAAGACTATTATAATGACAAAATACATTATTACATTCATATTGACACTATTGAGTGGAGCGTTATTTTCTCAAATTATCTGGTCTGAAGACTTTAATTCTTATACTGATCCTTCAGGAATAGTAGGTCCGGGGACGAATAACATCGGAGATTATCCTACAAGTACGCCTTGGACATTAGATGCATCATTAGCTTCTCTTACTGCTACGTCTGATTATGGTTATGTTACCGGAGGACAATTTACTTGTAGAGATATTGATGGTGAATTCGTATTTACAACCCCATCAATTAATATTTCCGGATGTTTAAGCACTGACTTTTCTATTGATTTCAGTGAAACAGGAAATCATGAGCCTTCTGACTATATTAATGTTGAATATAGTACTGATGGAGGTGTCACCTATACTTTAATTACAAACTGGGCAGGACTTGGAGATGCCACCCACACACTTATCGATGATTTCACTTCTACTAATCTTAATATAACCGGTTTAACAGGAAGTAGTCTCATCCTAAGAATATCCTTTTCTAACAATACCGGATCCGAATATTTATCCATGGACAACATTGTCATTAGTTGCTCCTCATCAACAAGTATTACGACCGGAACTATCTACACACCTCCTTTTAATGTAGATTGTGGAAATGGAAACAATGCTTTAGGAAGTGTTGATTTTACATCTTCAGGAACATTTAATCCAGGGAATATATATCAAGTTGAAATTTCTGATGCCACCGGAAGTTTTGCTTCACCTACTGTTATTGGCTCATTAGCATCAACAAGTAATTCGGGAAATATTCCATTTTCAATTCCTGCTGACTTCCCTTCAGGGACAGGATACCTTATCCGCATTGTTGCAACAAATCCGAGTACCATAGGAACAACAAGTACTCCTTTTTCCATTACACAAACGAATCCTTGCGATATTACAGCCGGAACCATTTATACCCCTCCTTTTAGTGTAAATTGTTCTACAAACACTCCGGCAACAGGATCAATTGATTATACGGTCAACGGAAGTTTAAATGCTGGTAATGATATTATCGTAGAGCTTTCCGATCCTTTTGGAGGTTTTTTAGCTCCTTATACAATTGCAACTGTCAATTCAACCTCTACATCAGGTACGATCAATTTCACAATTCCTGCAAATGTTTCTTCAGGAACAAATTATTTAATCCGAATCAGGACAACATCTCCTGTAATGTCCGACACAAACACCTCTCCTTTCTCTATCACTCAAATGCAAGCGTGTAATCCCGTATTACCCGGTAATAATGGATTAATCATCAATGAGTTTTCAAATGGCCCTTCCGGTTTAAAAGAATACTATGAATTTGTTGTCGCCGGTAAGTGTGGAGACACTGTTGATATTAGAGGGTATATACTGGATGATAATAATGCAACATTTACGACTCCTTCTTTTTATGATGGAACTCCTTCAGGAATAGCACAAGGTCATTTTAGATTTTCAAATCATGCACAATGGTCAAACATCCCTGTAGGTTCTCTTATTGTTGTTTATAATGCTAACGATCCCAACCCTAATCTTCCTCCGGATGATCCTTTTGATAGTAATAATGACTCTTTATATGTTGTACCTCACAATAATGCTGCTTTATTTGAAAGTTGTACGACTCTTCCTGCTCCCACAGCTCCTGATTCTGTTTACTCTCCTTGTACATATATTACAGGAGGATTATGGAGTCCTTTAGGAATTAGAAACAGTGGAGATGCAATCCAAGTAAGATTACCTAATGGAGCTTATTATCATGGAATTTCATATGGTGGTCCGGAAATATCCGGAGGGCCTCATAACCTTAAATTATTTACTGGTTCAGGGTCCGGAAAAGTAGGTTATTTTAATTCCGGAGATTTTTTTGATATTTCTAATTGGAGCGAAGGGAACGTTCCTGCCGATGAAACTCCGGGAATACCTAACAATGCTCTAAACTTCCAATGGATAAGAGATATGAGAGAATTAGGTAATCCTGATTGTCCGGTTGACATTCTTCCTGTCGAATTGAGTTACTTCACAGGTCAAAAAACAACTAATGGAAATCAATTAAACTGGAAAACAGTAAGTGAAGAAAACGCTTCTCATTTCTTTATCGAAAGAAGTATTGACGGTATCAACTGGAGATTAATAAAGAAAGAAAATGCGGTTGGAAACAGTACTACTCAACAACTTTATGAAGTACTCGATACTCAACCTGATAAACAAGTTAATTATTACCGGTTAACACAAGTTGATTTCGACGGTGAAAAAACAATTTATTCAAAATACGTTGTCATTGATAACACCAATGATAAAATTTATCGAGTGAAAATCATCAATATTATGGGGCAAGAAATTGAAGAAACTCAAAAAGGGCTTCAAATTCATGTCTTTAGTAATGGTACAACTTTAAAAGTCTATAAACAATGACGCTGATATAAATAAATTTGTTCTCTTTGCCCTATTGTCGGTTTTAATTCTGATTCAGTATTAAGAAATTTTAAATCCATCAATGTTGTATATCCACAATAAGATATAATCTTTTTTGCTTTAGCTATCATTTTATCCTCTTGTTGTCGAGGAACTACAATAAAGTCATGCTTAGGAAAAAACTTGCGAACAGAAGACGGAGCTATTATTTTTAAATTTTCTCGATGGTTTCTATTCAAATACTCTTCTACCAACTGTTTTGCATAAATATCAGGGCCATTAGCAATCAAAACCGTATAGTCTTCTTTTTCTTTCGGGATTACTTGATTCATAAACCTCGAATAATGACCTATATATCGAACAGAATTCCATCCTTTTTTATTTTTTGACAATTCTCCCGCTAAAGAAGATTCCATATCATCTATCACCCATATCGTATCAAATTTTTTCAAATAAAAATCATGTAACAATTGTGCAGGTTTTTCTAATATATTTAATGGTAGATTCAACTGATGTGTTAGAAAAATAGAATGCTTTTTTCTGCTGCGGAAACCATATCGATGATCAGACATTACAATATCAATTCCTAGTTCTTCTACCCAATGATTTACCTGCTTTTGTTCAAAATCCATAAATGATTTCAAATGCGAATATTTTCTCAATAAGTCTAATGAAAACCTTCCTTTCCCTGAGAAATAAAAAGGATAACCTTCTAACAAAAGATAATCACAATCCGGTAAATATTCTTTATAAAATTCTTTTTGATAAGCACTACAGGCTATGTAAATATGATTCTCTCTTTTTTGTAGATCTTTAAGAAGACCTATACTCCGAGAAACATGTCCCATACCCCAATTAAGAGGTGAAAAAAGCACATTTAATTTTTTTATCTAGGTTATATCCATTATTTTGGGGTAGTACAATATTAACAATATTATTAGAAATATATTTTTTTTATCATTTTTTTGATAATTTTTTCTACTTTGATTTTATCTTTATCATCTAAATAATAAAATGTAAGATTTAAGTTAAGATAAAAATAAATTATGATGGACGGAAAAGAGTTTAAAAAATATGCGACAAAACATTTAGGTATTAACAGTACG
>JALWLM010000180.1 GCA_027084145.1 Crocinitomicaceae bacterium
CTATTTAACATAATATAAATTATAAGACAATAAGTATGTAGATAGAATAACAATAATAACTCACAATCAATCATAGAATTTAATGAAATAATAAGCAACCTTTTTAAAAAAACGAGTAATATTTGTAAATTAATTGCATTTTTGTTTAATAACTAATATATAATAAAAAGCAGATGAAATATAAAACACTTTATACAACGTTTTTATTATCTTTTTTATCCATCTTGACATTTTCACAGGTAACCATTAATTTAGGTACAGATACTACAGTTTGTGAAAATTCTACCGTTACAATCACAAATCCCGTATTAAATCCAAATGGAGTTATTGTATTAAATAATCCGACAAGTATTTCTTTAACGGATGATTCTTATAGTGGAATTATTAATATCGGTTTCTCTTTCGATTTTTATGGTAATACTTACACACAATTAGTTATAGGGTCTAATGGAATTGTTAGTTTTAACTTAGGAAATGCGAATGGCTTTTGTCCTTGGGCGCTTACAGGTGTAGGACCTCTCCCCAATGCGGGATTCGCGACTGCTCAAAATGCTATAATGCCGGTCTATCATGATATTAATCCGAGTAATTTTGCTTCTCCCAACGGAGATATTTTTTATCAAACAATAGGAACTGCTCCCAATCGTATCTTTATTGTGACATGGAAGGACATTACAATGTTCGGTAATAATAATCAATGTACTTATACTTCTTTGATATTATATGAGACCAGTAATATTATTGAAGCACACATTGGTAACAAACCAATCGCTAACTCGGGATGGAATGGGCAATTAGCAATACAAGCAACAGAAAATGCTGGAGGAACAATAGCACATCCTACTCCGGGAAGAAATAATACAATTTGGACAGCAATATCTGACGGAAAAAGATGGACTCCTACTTCTCCAACGAATACCTCAAATTACACAATTTCAACAGTTCCTTATATACTAATTTTAAGTGGGAACAGTGCAACCAATGTACAATGGGAATCAACAACAGGACAAACTTATCCATATAATAACGGTGTTTTAAATGTTACGGCAACAAATACGACCGTTGGCTACTTTTTAAGTGGTGTAACTTGTGGCCAGTCATTAGGAGCAATATCTGACACATCGTTCATTACAGGGGTTTCCGTAACTGTTTCTGCAGTAGGCACAGATGATATTTGTTCTGCAGGTTTAGGGACAGCTACGGCAACAGGGTCTGGGGGTACGCTCCCCTACTCTTACCAATGGAATGATCCGAATAATCAAACAACACAAACGGCAACAGGACTTACGGCAGGAACATACACTGTTACAATAACAGATGGAATGGGATGTACATCGACAGCAAATGTAACTATTGGGGATACCCCCGCTACATTTTCAGGTGATTCAACTTTAGTTTCTTGTCCCGGAGGAAATGACGGTACGGCAACAGCATATATGACTCCTCAATTAGGGAATGTAATTACCTATCAATGGGATGATCCGAATAATCAAACGACACAAACGGCAACAGGACTTTCGGCTGGAACATACAATTGTATTGTTACTTCAGACATCGGTTGTCAAAGTACAGTTACTGTTACAGTTACTGAAATTCCGGGAATGGTAGCCAATACGATAAATACTGTGGATGCTACATGTAATAGTTTAAATGATGGAATTATAGAAATAGCAGTAACTGATGGTACTCCCCCCTACTCTTATTCTTGGGACAATTCTAATAGTACAACAAACATTGCTAATGATCTTTTAGCAGGTACACACACCATTACAATTACAGATGCAAACGGATGTGTAATAACACATACGGAAACAATCGGTGAACCCCCTGCCCTTGATATTACATTTATTACACCTGACACGATGATTTGTCCTGAAAACGCAATAACATTACAAGTTTCCGGAACAGGAGGTTCTTCACCTTATACTTTTACATGGACAACGGGAGGGCAAACGATAGGTACAGGAACATCTATTGTTGTTGATCCGGATGTTACCAATACGGTTTATTGTGCGGAATTATCTGAAGCATGTGGTTCTCCTACAGACCAAGAATGTGTCAATGTTTATTTCCCTACTCCAATTGTACCTTCTGCTATTCCCGATACAATGACAAAATGTGTTCCCGATACATTTTATTTCACGAATACTTCTACAAACGCAAATGAAATAGCAACAACTTTTTGGGAATATGGAGATCGACCAACTCATAATGAATTGGTAAACGGTGCACAAAGTGTAGCTCATTATTATGATGCAATAGGATTTCATGATATAACAATGACAATAACCTCTATCTATGGTTGTGTTTACACTGATACAATGAAAAACCTTATAGAAGTACTCCCTTCTCCTATTGCTGATTTTAACTTTTCCAAAAACCCAACAACAATCTTTGAAACAAATATCTTGATGCAAGATAAGTCTTCATACGATGTTGTCAATTGGTATTGGACAGCTACAGGAGGACAGCCCACTACTAGTACACAACAAAACCCTACGTTCCATTTCCCTGAAGGTGAAGAAGGAATTTATCCTATAACGCTTGTTGTTGAAACAGATAGAGGCTGTACAGATACCGTTAAGTATAATTTACACGTTGTACAAGATGTATTGTTCTTTGCTCCTAATGCTTTTACTCCTGACGGTGATGAACATAATCAAATATGGAAACCGATCATTAATGGTATTGATATTTATGATTTTGAATTATTAATCTTTAACCGCTGGGGTGAAGTAATCTGGGAAAACCATGACCCTAATGTCGGATGGGATGGAACATACAACGGTAGAATCGTTCCAAACGACACTTATACTTGGATCGCAAAAGTGAAATTACCTAACAGTGATGAAAAAAGAACTTATAAAGGTCATTTCGTTCTACTAAAAGGAAATGGAAATTAATCGTAGTAATAACAGTATGCTTCTTTTTATTAAGTTTGTATTGTAATTAATATAAAACTTAGCATGAAAAATAGAAACTTAATTTTAGGAATATCATTGTTTTTTATCACTTCTTGTGATACCTTGGAGCAGGCGGCAGGAATTGTACTTGATACAACTGAAGAAAACACCTCTACTCCGGCCTTGACGAATGATGAAGTAATCAAAGGTTTAAAAGAAGCTTTAAATGTAGGAATTGAAAATGCGGTTTCATTTACTTCCGTTACAAACGGATTTTTAAATAACACGGAAATTAGAATCCCCTTTCCCGAAGAAGCTGTAAAAGTCAAAGAAAAAGCATTGGAATGGGGCTTAGACGGACAAGTGGAAAAGTTTGAAAACACACTTAATCATGCAGCTGAAGAAGCAACAAAAGAAGCTTTACCCATATTTAAAGATGCTATTTTAAATATGTCTATTCAAGATGGATTTAATATTTTGAACGGAGGTGATGGAGCAGCAACTCAATTCTTAAAAGAAAATACAAGCTCTCAATTAATAGAAGCATTTAGCCCGAAAGTAGAAGAAGCAATAAAAAAAGTCAAACTAACAGAATATTGGGAGCCCATCATTTCCAAGTATAATATTGCTATGAGCGTTACGGGTGGTGAAAAATTAAACCCCGATTTGAATGCATATGTAACACAAAAAGCAATAGACGGTTTATTTATCATGGTTGAGAAAGAAGAGAATAAAATTAGAAAAGACCCTGCTGCAAGAGTTACCGATATACTGAAAAAAGTATTTGGAAGTATTCAACAATAATGATTAATTTTTGATTTTTTGAGGGCGGCATTAATATGTCGCTTTTTTTTGTATCTTTCCTCCTCAAAATAATCAACTATGCAGTATCCTCATTCCGAATTAGTTTTAAATGATAAAGGGCAAGTTTACCACTTGGGGTTATTTCCGGAAAATATATCTGACAACATCATTCTTGTCGGAGATCAAGATCGTGTACACCTTGTTGCTGATTTTTTTGACAGTATAGAACATTATTCTCAACATCGTGAATTCGTCTGTAAGACAGGAATTTATAAAAATAAACGTGTGAGTGTTTTATCTACAGGAATTGGTACTGACAATATTGACATTACAATCAATGAATTAGATGCTTTAGCAAATATCAATTTAAAAGAAAGAAAAGATTTCGGCGAGTTTAGATCATTAAATTTAATTCGTATCGGTACTTGTGGTATATTACAACCTGACATTCCTGTTCATTCTTATATTCTATCTGAATACGCTTTTGGCTTGGATAATGTAGCTCATTTTTATGATATTCATTTCACCGATAACGAAAAAAAGCTCAATGATAAAATCAATAAACACATCAAGCTTCCGGAAACTATTAAAACATATACGGTAAAATCATCAGAGTTATTGACAAATAAGCTAAATTCCGAGAAAACATTTAAAGGAATTACAATTACAAGCAGTGGATTTTATGGACCACAAGGAAGAGAACTTCGTTTAAAGAAAAGCTCTGATGCCCTAGGAGAAAAACTAACGAGTTTTATAGATGATTCGGGTGTTCAAATTACTAATTTTGAAATGGAAAGCTCTGCCCTGTTTTCATTAGGGAAAGCATTAGGACATCAGTGTACAACAATATGTCTGGGAATTGCAAACCGTCCGAACAAAGAGTTTAGCAAAGGATACAAAGAAGAAATGAAACAGTTGATAAAATACGTATTAGAACGTATCTAACAGATTTGATTAAAAACGGTTTAAAAATTTCAATCTATCTTTTTTTAGTCCAAATCGTTTTCCAAATGATATTCTAAAACTATAAGATTGAAAATTCAGTCTTAATTCATTTTTTATTTTTATTGTTTTAAAGTCTGTATCCAAATGCATCATGAGAAAAGAACCGGGTTTATTCCATCCGACAGAAAATCTTAAATCTAATCTTGGTTGTAAAAATAAATTAGCTCTTGATTTATTACCGAATTTATAATGTTTTAATTGAATTGCTGCTCCCAGCCCTCCAAACATTGAAGCTTGAAATTTGTTCCATCGTTTCACTAAAATATATCCCGGAATTACTCCCAAATCAATAGCTCCTATTTTAGATATTTTATAAAGATCGAGAGAGTCATTTTGAATTTCTTCTGGGATTAACATCGAACTATTTGCTTTAACTCTAAAAATATCAAACGTTCCTTTTAAATAAAATGTTTTTACAAATTCCCTCTTTTTGTAATGCCCTATTCTACCTAATAAAGCATGCATACTAAATTCCGGATTAAAAAAATGCCAAAAATTGACAGATAAATCATTCGATTGAATCTCAGGATAAATTACATTCGGAGTTTCTTGGGTTAATGTGGTATCCCATTCATATTGATTTATAATAGCATATCCTTTAAAACCTTGATAATCTAAATTGAAAAAATTGTGTTTTAAGCTAAAACGTAAAGAGAAATCCCCTGACATTGTTCTTCCTTTAATTTCAGGAGGTTCCATATATTTAGGCAAAGAAACACTAAAACGAAGTGCTAAGACTTTATATGCAAAACCAAAACCAAAATTCAAATGCATATTATGTTCATAAGATAAACTATTGATTCCTTTTGTGAATTTTCCTTGAATTGTAAATGGAGAAGCATGCCATCCTAAATCACAAAAAAGAGTCAACTTATCACGGTACAAAACATAAGGTATGGTATCTTTTTCTTGTGCAGAAATCGTAGAGCAATTGATTATAACAATCAATAGAGTGAAATAGAGCCTCAATGTTTTCTTTGTCTTCATACGACTGCTATAATAT
>JALWLM010000181.1 GCA_027084145.1 Crocinitomicaceae bacterium
GATAGTAGCGTTTTGAGAGGTTAGCAGAGTAAGAAACGTCCAATAAGCTTTTTTCCTCTCCGTTGTCAGTTACAAACTTATTTGATTTTAAATAATCTTCCTGCTTTTTTAGTTTACGTTTGGCGTTTGCCAGATCATTGATTGTTAATCCGTAATTAATTGACATTTCAAGTCCTCTTCTCTAAGAGATAAAACCACTTTTACCATTTTTTCCAAATCCTCTTTTGTATAAAAACGCAAAGTAAAATCTCTAGATAATTCCAATATTTCATCTGAAGTAAGTGGAGCAACTATATTTAAAAATTCTGATAATGTTACCTTCATTAGAATAACTCCATAGCAGTTTTATAAGCTTCTTTTGTTTCTCTTTTTACCGAACTGCTGTCAACAATTTCTATTAAGATGTTTATGTTTTGATTTTCGTTGTTTTTTGAATTAAATTTAAAAAGATTTCCAAAATAAGGCAGATCAGAGAGGAAAGGAACGCCAGACTTTTCGAAATGATAAGAAGTCTTTTTAATACCAGTCAACAAGATTGGTTTACCTGCTGAAACCATTACCGAATTTCTATAAGATACTTTTTGAGTAATAGGCTTATCATCTTCAAGAGAGATCAGTTCATCTGATATAAGATTCAAATCAAGATAAACCCAATCATCTTTGATCTTAGGTTTGATTTTTATCTGAAGCCCTACATCTTTATAATCAAACTGTTCAGTAATGGAGTTGGTTTGACTGTCCACGGTAGAAGTGGTTTTAAGATATGGAACATTTAAAACAGAGTTGACAGTAGATTCCATACCATTGGTTAAAAGTATTGTGGGCTTTTGTAAAATGTTGATAAGGCTATATTCTTGCAATGCAGAAAGAGTAAATGCAAAATTAGCAGAAGTGGAAAGCGTATAACTGTTTGATGTTCCGTCCTGAAGAGAAGTTAAAATATTTCCAACCGAAGAACTATAGTTAAAATTGAAATCTGATATTTTAGAACCGTAATTTAGTATATTTTTTCTATTAACTGAAAACATAGTTATCTTAATAGTTTTGTTTTGAACTTTATTGTCAGAGTGTTCTAATATTCTTTGAACCTGTCTATGATCTGCCAATGTTGCAGAGTAAGCAATAATATCCGACTGCTCCAAATATTCAAATTTAACATTAGGGAAAACGGATAAAGATTTAACAACATCTTCATTGGTTATATTTTTAATACGGTAGGTGTAGAAGTGTAACTGATCTTCTGGGGCAGGTTTTGGGGTACGTGGAAGATCACGAACTATCTGCTGTCCCGGTACCTGCTTTATAAAATAAAAATCTCCTCTTTTATTGTATTGAAGTTCCAAATTGTTTTCAAAAAGTACAATTTTATAAAATTCGTAAATTTGACCCTTTTTCTGATAATCAACAATATTAAATTCAACCGAATATTTAGGCAAATTTTTATCCAAATAGATATTTTTACCCAGATCATTGCTAGCTAATTCCGTAAGCTGTTTAAAGCTTATGAGATCACTAGAAAAAAGAGAGTCATTTAGACTAATTAAGAAAAGAAAACCCATTATTATTTTTTTCATTTTTTTTAGCTCCTAAAAATAAATTTATAAAATCAGACGATACCAATAGGTAAACATTTGCAAAAGACTTACCAATCTTTGTTGAGTGCAGATATTTTGAATCAGTATTATCCAACAAGCCTTGTAGATCATCTATGTTAAATTCAATATTGTTTAATGTGTTTTTACAGACACTATTCAAACAGTTGAACTTAATATAAGTGAAACCCTTATATGAATTATTGGTAGCCTCAGCAGTAACTACATTACGTGCTGTTTGTTTTTGAATATGTTCCTTTTTAGGCATTGTATTTTTTTCAGGAAGAGGTTCAGACTCCCCAAAAGCATAACGCTGAATCAAAACAACAGAAAACACAAGAAAAAGTAAAACTGCAAGAGAAATCAGAACATAGGGCAAAACAGTTGAAGAATTAAACTGTTTATCTCCCGCCTTATACATGTTGAAAATTTCTTGCTTCTTTTTTAATTTAACATTACCTACAAATGCACCGTATTTGGGATTCATATTAAAAGGATATTTTAAATGTTTTTGATATCTGAATTTAAAATTAAATATACCCTGTGAACCGTCCATAGCGTGCAAGAAAAAATGAACCCTATTTCGATAAAGTTTATGAATATCCTCAGGGTCTTGAGACATTAATATAATGTCTAAAAAAAGGTGTGCATGATAAGAGAGAAACCATAGTAGAAGCTTATTGGTTGATCTTGGTTCAAAATAGTTTGAAGCCTCATCAATAACAACAAGAACACGAAGATAGGGGGACTGTTTTTTTATTGGCTTTGTTGTATTTAACAAGGTGCGCTGGAAAAAAGATAAAGATTTTCTTTCCTTGATCTCTTCAAGATACTTATCATATAGAGGATTCTTTTTTAAAAAACCAATTTCAAGTAAATAATCAATGAAAAAATCGTCAAGCTCAATAACTTTTTGAGCGTCATCTTTTCCCAGATCACTAGAGGCATTTTGAAAGAGATCGTGACAATTAGAAACAATTTCCATAATCTTATCAAAATTCAAAGGACGAATCTTATCGGTAAGTTTCATTCCGTTAATGTTTGTGTAGATATGAGAATATGAATTAAGATTATCATGAATGTAATTAACAGCATAATAGCTTTTACCACTCTTGGTTGGACCATCTAAGAAAATAATCATTAGTATGTACCCGAAAGAATAAGATTCTTTGTGAATATCGTTGTACGATAACCAAGAATAGCTATGACAGCACTAGCCCAAACAGAAGCAAGCCCAACCAAAGCAACGAAAAAAGAAGTTAGAGCAACATCAATACCCAAAGCATGAATATAATAAAGAAAACAAGAAGAACCAGAACCACCATTAAACAATCTACCAAGATCATCAACCCCATTATTCACTAAAATCCAAAGAGAAAGAATTGCATTTCCTAAAAGATTGGCAAAACCAGCAAGCAAGAAAATAAAACCAACAATAATTCCAACCCTAATAGAAATTTTCAACGCATCCGTAAGATTCCATACTGGAAATCCAAACATAATAAACCCCTTTTACTTTAAATAAATAACCACTGTACACGCTGTGTAACATCAGCATAAGCACGAACAGAAAGAACAATCAGTAAATAAGTCAAAGACAAATTTAAAATTAATAACATGATGGGACGAAGATATTGAACAAATAAATCAAAACCCTTTTGAAAATCAGCAGATTGACCATAAACAAAAGTAGAAAGATCGCAAGACCCAGAAGCCGAAAAAGTAGGAGCATTCATTCCACCGATAACATCTTGAATACTTGAAAACATCTCAGAATATGAAGCTATCATGTTATCCCCAGCCTCTGAAAGTTCATCTAGAAGAGAACTTAACTCAGCTTCTTTATCCGAAGTATCAGGAGATAACTTATCACTAATTTCACGCAAAATACCATTAGTCTCAGACAAGTCTATTGGAGACTTATTATTAATGGAATCATTTAGGGTATCAAGCTTATTGGCTAAATTAGTATTCATTCCCGTAATACGAGAACCTAAATTATTATTTATTTCATCTAGCTTTGTATTTAAGTTTTTAGCATTGTTTGAGAGAACACTTGAAAGATCTCCTGCAACCTCTTTTAATGTTTCATCTTTTGCCAGTGTGTCAAGAGCCAAATCCAAAGAAGTTGTATTTGAATCCAGATCAGCCGTAGTATTTGAATCCGTCTCAGTTCCTGAATCATCAGTAGGAGGAGTGGTTGAGTTAGTTTCAGAATAATAATAACATGCTACCGTAGTACCATCTGGACAAGAATAGGTCCAACCATTAAAAGAGAGACAATCCCCAAAAGACATTAAGTCTTGAAATGGAACATCAAAAAGAGTCGCAGGATAAGCACAAATAAAATCCTGATCTCCCCCATCAGAAGTTGAGTTAGAATCTGAATCTATCGGCGGAACAGTAATATTATCATCTTCAGGAGGAAGTTCAGGAGGATTGATACATTGGCGAGTTAAGGTATAATCATCAGCAGGAACAAGGGGCAAATTACAATCAGACATTTGACAAGACAGCGAATTGGTATTGAAGTATTCGGGTGGCAAACATTTTACACAATCCCTACCATCTGAAGTAGGAAAATAACCCTCTTCACAACCACATTGGGTAGGACTTATTGGCAAAGAATTTGTACCAGGGCAACGAGTACATTCATTGTTATATAAAATTTCATCAGGTGCACACTCAATAGTATCTATTGGAATAAAACATTGAGAAGTAATGCAGCAGTTAGTTTTAGAAACTGGCATATAAGAACCACCAATAGAACTACACTGATTCATTTTATCGGTAACTTGTTCGGGAGAATCTGAACAAGACATAGAGGGAACAATAGAAGAGGGCTTGAAAAGAGAAGTGTCTATATCATAGGTTTCATCAGGAGAGTTACAACCTTGACATTCTATTTTTATTGTAGTGTAAGTAAAAGTTGTAAACCAGCTACTATCGACTTCAAAATTAGAAGTAGAAGTAGTTTTGTATGAGTGTGATACATAATAATACCCATCAGCATATCTAGTACTGGAACCACAAGTAGCAGGATAATTATAATAAGTACCACTAATTGTAGTTTCAGTTTCAGTAGTACCCAAATCTATTAAAGTTTCACCATCTGCACAAACAAGACATTCTGATTCTTCTATTGAAAAACCCCGAACAGTAAAGAAAGCTATAAAGATAAACAGATATACGAATATTGATCTACGCATGGTTAATTCCTAAACAGTGCAAAAGCAGTAAATGCAGGTGCAAGAATTGCTGTCATGTAAACATAAACAGAAAAAAAGAAGTTGAATGAAACATTGGTTGTAAATTCAATTACAGACATTTTTATTTTCTCCCCATCAAAACAGATATAAATAAAATCAAAAACATAAAAGAAAAACCCATTAAATTACCAATAAAAGCCATTTGATAATTAAATTGATTTTCCGAAAGCTGAAGATATTCCAAATCTTTTTTTAGATAACAGCCACCATCTACAAACTCATAGCCATCAAGAAGATCATCAAAAGATAATCGTTTATCGCAAACATTGTCACCAGTATGTCTGTCGATATAGCAAAGACCTGAACTATCCTGATAAGGTTCGACACTATAAATGCAATGATTTGAAGTTCTAGTGTTTAAGTAGTCAGCATTAGAATAAGTAGTTAAAAGAAAAAAGAAAAACATCAAAAAAAGAAACTGTTTCATAATTAAGACCTCATTATTTTAATTGCGTGAGGAATCCCCCAGACAGAAGCAAAATATAAAGCAAACAAACCAAACAACTGGCTAAATGCTAAATAATTTATTGTAAATTCCATTGTCATTTTTAAACCTTTTTAAGGAGGAGAATCCCCCTTAATTCAAATCGTTAAGATTTGTTTGTAAGAGCAACAGATTTTCTGATACCCCAGATAACAGCTGAACCAGCAATAACAACACCCGCAATCAGTAAAACTTCAGTTGTTGAAACATCAATACTCTGATCGTAAACAGAAGCAGCAGCAGCACTTGCAGATTGAGCACCTACAACAACACCAGCTGCAACCGCAGCAACTTTAGCTTTTGTACTTCTAAAAGCACGTTCAATACGTCTCATCATTCCGTAT
>JALWLM010000182.1 GCA_027084145.1 Crocinitomicaceae bacterium
GGTAGATACCAGTGTGTGGTTTCTTTTAATATAGGAGTGTCTCCGCTTAATGTGGATTTAGGGTTGATTAAATCCAATGGACTTAAATCGGAGCCACAACTTTCACATTGATCACCGTAAGCATTTTCACTTTTACATTTAGGGCAGGTTCCCGTAATATATCTGTCTGCTAAAAACTGCTGAAATTTTTCGTCGTAATATTGTTCCGTCGTTTTTTTTATAAAAGCACCTTTTTCGTCTAATTTTTTAAAGAAATTTTGTGCTGTTTCATGATGAATAGGTGCTGTAGTCCTGTGAAAGATATCAAAATCAATATCAAAATCTTGAAAGGCATTATGAATCATTGAATGATACTTGTCTACAATTTCTTTTGGTGAAACCCCTTCTTTTTTAGCTCTTAACGTAATTGCTGCACCATGTTCATCACTCCCGCAAATAAAAGCAACATCATGATGATTCATTTTTAAAAAGCGGACGAAAATATCAGCAGGCAGATAAACACCCGCGACATGTCCTAAATGAAGAGGTCCATTAGCATAAGGTAATGCTGCAGTAACTGTATATTTTGATTTCATCATTGCTTTTATTTTATCAGTGAGCTATATAGCCGGCATATCACAAGCTAGTTCTTTTTCATTTTCCTCAAAAGTAATATTAAATTCTTCAAGTTCCTTTAATATAGGAAGGTATGCTTCCGGGAATACAGGAAGAAGAACGCCTGTTTTTGTTAACTGTTTTGTTAAAATTAGTTTGGCACAAATAGCAACGGGATAGCCCACGGTATTAGACATGGCTGTATAAACTTCATCCTCTCCAATGCTTACCATGTGAGAGGTTAATTGAAGTAACTTCCCTTTGTATTGATATTCAAACTCATGTACCATGACAAGCATATCTTTGTCTCCCTCATCCAAAGACAATTTGTTTTCTAGTATTTTCTGAAGTACCACTGCAGGGGAGGCTTTATCAAAAGAGAACTTAGGTTCGGTTTCAAATAAGCCGAGCCATTCAAATTTATCAAATAAATGCATGCGGTCTTCTCTTAAGAATTCTTTAAACTTTGTTTCTACATTTTTAATCGGATGATAAGGTAAAAAAGCATTTAAAAAAGCTCTCGGGGATAAGTCTTTAGTATAAAGCATTTCATAACTGTCGTCGGTCATTCCTAATTCAACAAAGACATCCCAAGCTTGACAAAACCCAGGACGTCTTAAAGTTCCTCTAAACATTGTTGGGATATCGTCTAATTGATAAAGCGACCGATAAGAAAGAGAATCCCGATTAGCATAACCGACAAAATCTCCAAATTGATCAATCTTTAAGCGGTGTAATCGGCTAAACAATCTATTGTAAGGGATATATTTATATTCTCCTTTTTCAATAAAAGCTGCGGCACCTCCTTGTCCTGCTAATACAACATTTCTGGGATTCCAAGTAAATTTATAGTTCCATGGATTATTGTCCGATTCCGGAGCCACTAACCCTCCACAAAAAGATTTAAAGGCTGTCAATTCTCCTCCTTTTGCTTTGATTTCATCAATAACTTTTAGAGCACTCATGTGGTCTATTCCCGGGTCCACACCGATTTCATTCATAAAGATTAACCCTTCTTTTTTGACTTCTTCATCAAGTGCTTTCATTTCTTTAGAAATATAAGAAGGAGTAATAAGATGGGTTTTATATTTTAGGCAGTCTTTTGCAATTTCGACATGAAACCGAGCAGGAAGCATAGAAATTACCAAGTCTGCTTTTTGGATTTCAGGAGCCCGTTCTTCTTCATTAAGTGCATTAAAAGAAAGTGCAATACCGTTGGGGTGATTTCCCAGTTTTTGCTTGACAAGTTCCGGATCTTTATCAACAACGGCGATTTTCCAACTATATTTATCAGAGTTATTTAATAAATAACGAATCAGAGATGAAGAAGATAGACCTGCTCCGATAATAAGAATATTTTGCATGATTTATTTTTTTACCAAAGGTAATGATTGCTTCATGATTTAATGAATAAAAAAAAGCAAAAAATCAATTAATCGTTCAGTTTTAGAACCGCAAGAAAGGCTTCTTGAGGAATTTCTACTTTTCCGACTTGTCTCATTCGTTTTTTTCCGGCCTTTTGCTTTTCCAATAATTTACGTTTCCGGGTGATATCTCCTCCATAACATTTTGCAGTTACATCTTTTCGAAGCGCTTTAATCGTCTCTCTGGCAATGATTTTTGCTCCAATAGCTGCTTGAATAGGAATTTCAAACTGTTGTCTTGGAATAAGTTCTTTAAGTTTCAAACATATTTTTTTCCCAAGTTCATAAGCATTACTTCTATGAACAAGAGCTGATAGTGCATCCACCATTTCTCCATTCAGTAAGATATCCATTCGGATTAAGTCTGAAGTTTTGTATCCTATCGGATGATAATCAAATGAAGCATATCCTCTGGATACCGTTTTTAATCGATCATAAAAATCAAATACGATTTCACCCATTGGCATTTCAAAAGAAAGCTCTACTCTGTCTTGAGTCAAATAAATTTGATTGGTTAAGTTTCCTCTTTTTTCAATGCAAAGTGTCATAATTTGCCCTACGTATTCTGATTTTGTGATGACTTGTGCCTTGATGTAAGGTTCTTCGATACGGTCAATTCCTGCGGGGTCGGGAAGTTCGGAAGGGTTGTTAACGATAATTTCTTCATCCGGGTTTCTTTTAAGGTATGCTTTATAAGAAACGTTAGGAACCGTAGTGATAACCGTCATTCCAAACTCTCTTTCCAATCGTTCTTGAATGATTTCCATATGCAACATTCCCAAGAAACCACAACGGAAACCGAATCCGAGTGCCGCAGATGATTCCGGTTCGAAAACCAAGGAAGAATCATTAAGTTGCAATTTTTCCATCGAATAACGAAGTTCTTCGTAATCTTCCGTATCCACCGGATATATTCCTGCAAAGACCATTGGTTTTACATCTTCAAACCCTTTAATTGCTTCTTGAGTGGGGTTTTCTACCGAGGTAATCGTATCACCGACTTTGACTTCAGATGCTTTTTTTATTCCCGACACAAGATACCCTACGTCTCCCGCTTTGACTTCTTTTTTGGGGATTAAATCCATTTTTAAGACGCCAATGTCTTCTGCATTATACGCTTTCCCTGTGTTTAGGAATTTAATTTTTTCTCCTTTTTTGATTGTTCCGTTAAAAACTCGATAATAAGCAATAATACCTCTATAAGAATTAAATACCGAATCGAAAATCATTGCTTGTAAAGGAGCATTTTCATCTCCTGATGGAGCAGGGATTCTTTCAATGATGGCTTTAAGTATTTTATCTACTCCCATCCCTGTTTTCCCTGATGCGGGAATAATTTCATCACGATCACAACCGATTAATTCTACAATTTGATCACTCACAGCTTCCGGTTCTGCCCCGGGCAGGTCCATCTTGTTCAAGATAGGAATGATTTCCAAATCGTGTTCCAATGCAAGATACAGGTTGGAAATGGTTTGTGCTTCAATTCCTTGAGAGGCATCTACAATCAACAAAGCGCCTTCACATGCAGCGATAGAGCGTGAAACCTCATAGGAGAAATCTACGTGTCCCGGAGTGTCAATCAAATTTAGA
This sequence comes from Crocinitomicaceae bacterium, assembly GCA_027084145.1. GTDB lineage: Bacteria > Bacteroidota > Bacteroidia > Flavobacteriales_D > Crocinitomicaceae > UBA4466. The sequence continues at coordinate 3,612 of JALWLM010000182.1, forward strand.
ACATATTGCTCACCATTGTGTTCATATTCCATTTGAATTGCATGGCTTTTGATAGTGATACCCCGTTCTCTTTCTAAGTCCATATCATCTAATGCCTGATCTTTCATTTCCCTGTCAGAAATCGTTCCAGTCATTTGTAATAAACGATCTGCTAGTGTACTTTTTCCGTGGTCGATATGTGCAATAATGCAAAAGTTTCTAATATTTTTCATTGTGTTTTTATTACCAAGTTGGACAACTGTCACATTTCTTTTTAGGCCTTAAGTATAATAATATTCCTAATTTATTTTCAAAAGAAAAATAACCATAAAATTGTTTTGCTCCGGTGTTCAATTCAAAAGGTCTTGTTTTTACATTAAATTGATGATGAAGTCCTCCTCGCGCACAAGTCGAGATAAAAAAGCGTTGAAAAAACTCAAATCTAAGTCCCGCATTGATAGAGAATCCATAGCCAGAAAAAGACGAAGTGTTAAGACTCTTTTTTTGAGCGAAAGTAAAGGTGTTATTCGAAATAAGTCCTTCTATCGTAATCCCGAGCATTGACGAAATCATTAGCCATCTTCTTCTCCCGAAATAAAGTCGGTTATCTATTCTTGTTAAAGATAAACGGGCTGAGTTTAGGACATTGTTTTCATAGTGAAAAGAATCTCGGTGAGTTGTAACGGGCAGTCCTGTGTGTTCTCCTTTCCATGTTGAATTCATCTGAGGATCAATTGTTCCGCTTAAATGGACTCTATTTTCATCCGCAATGATATATCTCATTCTTGCTAAAGAAAGAGAGAGCTCCCAGTTGTGTTTTATAAAATATCCTACTTGAATATTAAACTGTTCGGGGAAAATAACTTGTCGATAGGAAGTTGTAAATGGTTCAGGATGATCATAAGCTTCTACTTTGAATAGTGTAAAATCATATCCAGCGCCTTTAAAATGAATATTGCTTTTTGTAAAGAAAGAGCGATTGTATCCCCAAGATAAAGAAATAGTACCTTTATCATCAGACTCCATTTTTTGAGAGAAAGAAAAAAGAGATGAGAAAAATAAACCAATAATTAAAAACTGTTTCATTATTTCATTTTTAAGAATGCGACTTCTTTTTCTGTTAATTTTCTATAAGTTCCTCTCGGTAAATCTTTTTTTGTTAATCCGGCAAACATCACTCTGTCAAGTTTAACCACTTTGTAACCTAATGCCTCAAAAGATCGTCGGACAATCCTGTTTTTGCCTGAATGCAATTCAACTCCTACTTCTCTTTGGTTTCCTTTTTCAATAAATTCTGCAGCGTCGAACTTTGTTGTTCCATCTTCAAGTAAAATACCGTCAAGTAGTTTTTGCAAATCTTCTTGCTTTACTTTTTTATCCAGAGTGACATGATAGATTTTTTGAGCTTTATGTTTCGGGTGAGTTAGCTTTTTAGCTAAGTCACCATCATTTGTAAAGAGTAAAAGTCCGGTTGTATCTTTATCTAATCTTCCAACAGGATAGATTCGTTCTTTACAGGCTTTCTTGACTAAAGACATCACTGTCTTGCGTCCCATAGGATCAAACATTGTAGTAATAAATCCTTTAGGCTTGTTCAACAAAACATATTGTTTGGTCTCAGAACGAATGGTTTCGCCCCCATATTTAACGATATCTCCCGGCTTTACTTTATATCCCATTTCGGTAATGATTTTTCCATTTACCGATACAACACCTGTTTTGATTAATACATCGGCTTCTCTTCGAGAACAGATTCCCGCATTAGAGAGGTATTTATTTAACCGAACCTCTTCACTAAATGACGGGAGCGGGTCGCCTTTTTTTACACGGGATTTAAAATCAATATATTTTCCTCTTTTCTTCTGAATGGATTTTTTGTCTTGCCTTTTTTCGGAGTGTTCGCTTTTTCCTCTCCTCTTTTTTTCTTTTCTTGTGTTCATCACGAGCATAATTTTTCACAAAGATACGAAAAGGAAGCGGACTAAAAGATTAAGGGGTAAAAGCATTTTCAATATGTTCTAAATAAAGTTCTTTTTTATTTTTTATAATAGCGATAATATCCAGTCTAACTT
>JALWLM010000183.1 GCA_027084145.1 Crocinitomicaceae bacterium
TTGTTTCACCTGTAATTACCGCTAAATCTGGGTCACTGGCATTACTCACCATTTGATCAGAATTACTTCCTGTATCATTTGAACCTTCAGCAGAACTAATTTTACCTGTTGAAAATATAATACCTTCATCTAGAGAAAATGTTGAACTTGCTTTGTTAAAGTAACCTAACTGTCTATTTCCAGGTGTTGAAGACCAAGAATGATTATTCCAAATCCAGTTACTACCACTTTTTTTATAGTAACCAAACCGTACATTCGATGTTGATAAGCAACCTGAAATTAGCAAATCATCTACTAATTGTTGAACAGAATACGAATTATAAGTAGCATTTTCAGCCACCTCAATTGATCCTGATACAGATGAAGAAGGCTTACTTCCTACCAGTACTACTGATTTTGCACTTTTTTTTATTTCTTTTTCAGATGCTTTACCATCTATTCTTTTTCCGGACTTATCAATAATTTTCATAAAAGTTTTATTTCAGATTAATACAAATTTCGGTATAATATACATATAACAATGTGATTTATATCATAAAAACGCAAAGAAAAATGATAGAGAATATAAAAAGGACATTTTAGTATTGGTTTGATAGTGTTTTTTAATAAAAAAGGGAGCATATTAGCCCCCTTTTTTATTAAATTATTATTCGATTATTTTTTGCTACTGTCAAAAAATGTAGGCTTCATGATGATCATCACATATGCCCAATTTGAAGTCGCTCTATAATCTCCGGAACCTTTTGCATATTCCAATGTTTGAGTACCGAGCATATGAGAGTACCCTAGTTTGCAAGTTGTACCGGGAGCCAGTTTGAAAGAACCGAACACATCAATTTCAGTTCCTAAATAAGGGTCCATTGCCTTGTATTCACCTGTTTTAATAAACTCATCTTGATCAAGTACAGGTGCATTTGCTAAGAAGCCGTGAGCCGTAAAACCTGCTTTAAATTTGTCGTGTGAATAAACTAAGCCTAAATGGAGGTCGTTTAATCCTGTTTGACCAATGTAATTACCTACGTAAAAGTAATCTATGAATCCATTAAACTTGTGATTCGTACCAAAATATGGATTAAAAGCATGTTCTACATTTCTATACGCTGTAGTTGTATCTGTTTGGCTGTTTCCCGATAACACTTCAAATCCTAGATTAGCATTTAATTTTTCAGAAAATTGATAAGAAAGATCTAGGGCTAAATTATATGCTGATACTTGTCTTGCAGGGAATTGAGCAGTAGCCCCCATTTGATAATAAGCATTAGCAGCAAGTTTTAATTTGTTTTTAGAATAAACTGTTCTTGTTCCTGTTGTAAGGGTATAATTTGTTTGGTAGTCACTATTCCCTTGAGTGTTTGTAAAATTAACTTGTTGGCCTACCCCCATTGCTAAAAAGCTCATTTTTAAAGCTTCGTTAAACTTATAATTAGCCCACACGAATTGCATTGTTTTATAGCTTTTAGGAGTCGTATAATCTGTACCGCTTAACCCGGCTGTACTTTGATTATAAGCACCAAAAACGTGAAGTTGCAAGTTATTTTTTCCTGTATACATTAATTTCACACCATCATGGCTTCTTGCTTGTTGAGCCCATTCAACATTACCTAAAATGCGGTGGTCATCATATATTAATTCTTGGCGCCCAAATTTTATTTTTATGTTATTTTTTAAGTATGTTATTCCCCAGGCTTCGTGAACAGAGACTCCGTAGTTTTCATTTCCAACTAATTGTGATTGATTTCCCCAGACTCTAACATCTTGTAAAACTACCTTAAATTCTAACATGTCTTTTTTATAGTCAAAATTTAGCCTTGTCCTTTGATCTATAAATGACGCTGCTTTCATTGCAGAATCAGCAAGATTCTTATAACCGTGTCTATATTCAAAGCGCGGTCTAATTTCTCCTGAAATTTTAAATTGGGAGTATGAAGTTCCTATTGCCAACATCATTGTAGCAAATGCCACTCCTTTTTTTACAACTGTTTTCATAACTTTTTTATATTTTATTATTAATTATTCTTTCTAATATTAATTATGGATTATCAAATTCACGTTTTGGCCCTTGATAATACCACCAGTTAAGTAATAAACAAATCAAGTAGTATATAGCAAAACCATAAAGAGCATATTCCGCATGTCCTGCTTTAATTTGTTGTCCGAAAACTTTTGGGATGATAAAAGCTCCGTAAGCAGCAATAGCAGATGTCCATCCTAATACCGGTCCGGCTTTTTCTTTACTGAAAATGTACGGTATACTTCGGAAAGTAGAACCATTTCCAATACCTGTAGTTAAGAATAATACCATAAAAGAAGCAAAGAAAGGCCACCAATAAACCTGAGCGTTTTCTGCTTCTCGTGCTTGAACAACAAAATAAGCGACAGATAATGCGGCTGCAATCTGAAAAATTGTACTCCACATTGTTACTTTCGCTCCACTGTTAACTTTATCCGAAAGAATACCTCCTACAGGGCGGATTAAAGCCCCGATAGCAGGCCCTAAAAACACCCATAGACGATAATCAGCTTCGGGAAATAAATCTTGACATAACTTAGGAAATGCTGCAGAGTATCCGATAAATGAACCGAAAGTCATTGTGTAGATAATTGTCATAATCCAATTATGTTTATCACTTAAAATAGAGAATTGTTTGTTAAGATTGTCTTTAATTTCTCTAGGAGTAGCATATTTCATCAACGCAACAGTTAAAACAATCACGATTGGTAACACAATCCACATATTTATTTTTAACCCGATGAGTAGATATGCTCCTGTTGCAGCAGCTATAAGACCTAATAATATCATAATTAAAGTCTTGCTTACTCCTTGGGATGTTGTAGGCAACTCGGGAGTTCCTGTAATTACATTATTCATACCAAGGAAGGCTGCTATTGTAGTGATAGATAAAAGAGGAACCCATACCCATGCTGCATTTTGTACTCCTGCAAAAGGAACACCATTGATTGTTATGTCTGGACCAACAGCAGAGAATAATGCGAAAGGAACAACCAAAGGGATAAGCTTTTGCATAACCGCAACACCCAAGTTGCCGACTCCGGCATTCATTCCTAAGGCATATCCTTGTATTTTTTTAGGGAAGAAATAGCTGATGTTATTCATTGAAGAAGCGAAATTTCCTCCCCCAAATCCTGACAACAAAGCCATTGTAGCAAAATATTCATATGAAGTGTTGATGTCTCTAAGACCTAGAGCAGCACCAACAGCAGGAATGGTTAATAATGCAGTTGTTACGAAGATTACGTTTCTTCCTCCTCCAAGAGCGATTAAGAAAGAATTAGGAAGACGTAATGTTGCGCCAGCTAATCCGGCTATTGCAGGTAATGTATAATACATGCTGTTAACCTGTTCGAGCATTTCTTCATATTCAGGGGTGCCCTTTTCCAGACCCTCTAACAGCCCGAAGGTAAAACCGAAGTCTTTCATATAGGTTACAAGCATTCCCCACATTATCCATACTGAAAAGGCTAATAATAATGCAGGAATAGAAATCCATAAATTTTTATTTGCTATTTTTTTTCCTGTGGATGTCCAAAAATTTTCATCTTCAACATTCCATTTGTCAATATTTACACTCATAAGTTTATTGTTTTAATCCCAATAAGGGTGATTAATATTCTGTTTAATTTTAGTTAAGCTGTTGCGGGTTCTTCTTCCCCAAACGATCCCTTAGGTTCTTTTAAGTAGAAGACACAAACCAGGACACTTATTAAAGCTCCTCCGGAAAGTATAAAGAAGAATGTTTTTGAGTCTACTTGAGCAAGAATATATAAATAAGTTACAGCCCCAACATTACCGTAAGCCCCGGCCATTCCGGCAATACGTCCGGTTAACTCTTTCTTAATAGATGGAATCATTGCAAAAGTGGCTCCTTCAGCTCCTTGTACAAACATTGAAGCAAACATTGTAATGATAACAGAAACCACAATCCACCATTGTCCTTCAAACATTGGAGCTAAAAGTTGATTCCCATCAACATCAACACCTTCCCATCTACTAATTAAGCCCATCAAGAAGAACCCTATCGTTATCCCTATCATATACATTAGCATGGTTTTTTTACGAGACCCCATTTTATCAGATAGGTATCCCCCCAACGGTCTGGCAAATAAATTAACAAAAGCAAAAGACATTGCTACTAAACCAGCCATTTGAGGAGTGAAGTTGAAGATTCCCTCAAAGAACATAGGCAACATTGAAACTACTGCCAACTCTGCTCCGAAATTTGCAAAGTAAGTTGTATTTAATGCAGCAACCGAACCGAAAGGATATTTTTCATTTTCAGGTATTCCTGCTTTTAAACGGGGAACATTGTATTTAATAATTGCTATAGCTTTAATGATATAGAATAAGAAAAGAAATCCCCAAATCATATACATCATATCTTCAGAGAACATGTTTCTATAGGTTCTTACAACAGTACCATCTTTATAAAAACCGGCAAGGTCTTCATTATTATATATTTGGTTTAATTCTTCTTTATTATATTTTTTACTAACGGTTAAATCATTATATTTTTTCATTATTTTATGATTCCCTTCATGCTTATATTTCAGTTTGCCTTTTTTGTAAACTTCAACAGCATCAGCTTGTTCAAATTGAGGCCTTGTGACAGAAGCGTCGGGAATATTGTCTCCTTTTTTATATTTAGCAATAACCTTTCCCGCTTTTTTAATTAGAATTTCGTCACCGATGTCAAAAAAGTTATTTGTTTCTCCAACGAATAAAACTTTAACTAAATCAGCTTTTTCAAAGTCGGATTTAACATCTGCATAAGTTTCAGTTTGTTGTTTAAATTCTTTATCAATAATTTGTTGTTTTTGTAAGTTACGAGCCAATAATCCTAGAGCGGCATATAGAGGAATTGTCCAAAATAAATATGAAACCAATCCTGCCCAAGACGAAACAGGCATCACGCTTGATTGTTTCTTTAATACTTTTTTATTAGGTTCTTTGCCTGTAGGATAATCCCGCACTTTAAAGTAATAGAATACTCCATAAAGAGCGGTAACAATACTGCTAATAGCCATAGCCCATCTCCAACCGTATTCTCCACCAATAAGTGAAAGACCTATGACAGGAATTAATCCGGCAGCTGCAGCGGAACCAAAGTTCCCCCAACCGGCATAAAATCCTTCTGCTCTACCAATTTGTTTTGGCGGAAACCAGTTGTCGGTCATTTTAATTCCAATAACAAATCCGGCACCAATAGAACTCAAAAGCAAACGAGAAATAACTAGTTGCATGAATGAATTACCAAAAGCAAAAGTTAAACCGGGAATTAGAGTTAATACCATCAGGCCTGAAAACACTACTCTGGGCCCATACTTATCAACCATTGCCCCAATAACAATCCTTGCAGGGATGGTTAAAGCAACGTTACATAATAGTAGAGCTTTAAAGTTTTTTGCGTCTAAAAATGAAAAGGCATCAACCATAGCTGTTTTAAGAGGAGCCATGTTGAACCATACAAAGAATGTTAAGAAGAAAGCAATCCACGTATAATGTAATACCCGAACTCTTTCTTGTGACCAATCAAAGAGTTTAAATTTTTCTGATTCCATAATATTATTTTTATTTATTTTTTTAATATTCTTTGATGTAAAGGTACGGGGGGGTGATATATTATTCTAT
>JALWLM010000184.1 GCA_027084145.1 Crocinitomicaceae bacterium
ATATAAACTCCTATTCCGATAATCAACAGAGAAGAAATAAAAGCAAAAATCATCAAAAATAAATCATTCTTTTTTCTGAAAAAAAGTTTAAATAATTGCCCTCCATCCAATGGATCTAAGGGAAATAAGTTAATTAAATTTAAAAATAAAAAAATCAATCCGAGAGATAGCATCCAGTGACTATGGACTTCCGCCCCTTTTATGATTAAAAATCCTCCGATAAACACTCCCGGAATCGGGCCTAATAGTGTAACAATAAAACTTTCCCGCTCAGAATAAACTTCTTTTTTACCGGTAACATAAGCACCTAAAAAAGGTAAAAATACCATGTTTACATTTTTATATCCGAAATATCGCATCGCCAAAAAATGCCCAAGCTCATGGATAAATAGAACAAGAATCAAGTATGATATAAAAAGAAAGTCATCTGTAATCAAATAAAAAAGCAGAACAAACAAAAGCAATGAGAAAATCGTCAACGCCAAATTAGGCTCCCTGCTTTTTTCTGTCAACTCCGGTTTTTCTGGAAAAAAATCTACACTCATGCTTATAATATACAAAAAATTATCGAATTTGCAAAGCTGCAAAATCTTTCGCAAAATAGGTTAGAATTCCATCTGCTCCTGCTCTTCGTATGCTCAACAGCATTTCTGTCATTGTTGCTTCATAATCCAGCCATCCTTTTTCTGCCGCTGCATAGACCATAGCACATTCTCCGCTTACGTTATATGCCGTAATTGGCAAATCTGACTTTTCTTTTAACAGGTGAATAACGTCCAGATAACATGTCGCCGGTTTCACCATTAACATATCTGCTCCCTCTTCTTCATCTAATCGAGCTTCTATTAAAGCTTCCCTCTTGTTTGCAGGATTCATTTGATATGTTTTCTTATCTCCTGATTTTGGTGCTGAATCCAAAGCATCTCTAAAAGGTCCGTAGAAAGCACTTGCATATTTTGCCGTATAGGACATAATTAAAGTTTCTTTATATCCTTCCTTATCTAAAGCCGCTCTAATGTGTGCAACTCTTCCATCCATCATGTCTGACGGACCGATAATATCAATCCCTGCTTGTGCTTGTGCTATTGCCATTTTAGATAATACAGGTAATGTTTCATCATTTAAAATCTTCCCATTCCTCACCAAACCATCGTGCCCATCTGATGAATAAGGATCCATCGCTACATCACTCATTAAAACAAGATTTGGAAATCTCTTTTTAATTTCAAAAATTGCTTTCAGGTAAAAATTTTCCTTTTGATAAGAATATGATGCAAATTGATCTTTCAATTCTTCTTTTACTGCCGGAAATAAAACCACTTTATCGATTCCTAAACGGATACATTCCTCTAATTCTTTCAATAACAAATCAAGTGACCAACGGAAATTGCCGGGTAAAGAAGCAATTTCTTCTTTAATGTTTTCTCCGTCAACCAAAAACATGGGGTAAATTAAATTCGCTGTTGTTATTGATGTCTCTTCGATCATTCTTCTAATCGCATGATTTACCCTATTTCTTCGAGGTCTTTTATACATTTTAATGGATATTAAATAATAATTTAAAATTAGTCAAAATTCATTTAAAATTGTCGTTCTTTTTGTTTTTGTCAGAAAATTTTCTTATATTATAGCCAACCCCTAATCTACTTAAGAAAATGTATTACAAACGAAATGAATTAACCTTTCTTTATAATAAAGAAAAAGAACTAGACCGAAAAGCTCTGGCGATGGCTCATACTCTTGGTCTAAGAATAAACAAACAAGAATTAAATACTGTTAAAGTATCAAAGTCGCTATTTATTCTTTTCATTGATAAATTAGGATTAAATCCGAAATCGGTAATAGATAAATCTAATCCTTATTATCAAAATCATTTAAGAGGAAGAGACTTTTCTGCTGAAGAATGGTATGAAATTATTCGCAGAAAACCTGAGCTATTAAAAGCACCTTTAGCCATGCACAAGGATAAAGCTGTTTTGTGTCAATGCCCTAATGATTTATTGCTCCTTTCAAAAAATTAATCACTTTGATAATTTCAACTTATTGATTCTCCTGATAGGCCCCGGACAAAAAGTCTTATGACATTGAATACAAGTATTAACAAGTCTTTTATATTGCTCCTTTTGGTCGTTAATATTAGTCGACTCACTCAACTCATTTGCAACTAAATCAATAGCATCTACAAAATCGAAAAACTCTTTCACCTTCACTTCAGGATCGGTAGGAGTAGATGTATGAAATGATTTTAAATTTTTGATATAATCTGCCGGCACAACTAATTCCCCGTTTTTCAAACTTTGCTTTATTTCTTCCGTTTGGTCGAAAATTTTACGCATAGCAAGTGCTAATTCACTATCACCATTAGGATTGAATATTTTTGGAGAACTTTTACATTCTTCTTGTTTTTCATCTAATGAACAAGAAAAAAGTAGCATTGTTACCAATGCTACCATCAACATTTTAATTAAATGATTATTCACGCCTTATTCCTTGGTTTTTACAATAACTCCATTTGCCATAAAATTGTATTTAATCTCAGGCTCTGTGATTGCTTGAATCACAGAATCAGGTTCTCCTGCATCTTTCGCATAATGCCGTAATTCCTCAACAGAGATTGTGTCTAAGAAAGCATAGCCCTCCATAATAACTTCATTGCCTGCAGCATCTTTCGGCACAAAGAATTCATAGTCTTTGAATCTAACAAATACAGAATTGTCCTCATCCAACTTCACATCCATCCAACACCCCTTTTTCTGACAAACATCTTCTATTGTTCCTTTTAACTTAACAGACAAAGAATCTTTCCCTTTCATTAAAGCAAGTAATTCACTCGCTGAAACAGCTCCCTCTTCTGTTATATCTGCTCCGAATTTTTGCTTGTTAACCTTTTCTGCATTTGTGTTTTTTACGTTTTCTGTTTCTTCATTCTTTTGATTACAAGAAAACAAGATTACAGCAATACTGAGAATTGTAAGTGTCTTTTTCATCTCTTTTCAAAATTAAATTAATTATTTATAGTTTGACCAAAAATAGAAAATTTCTATAAAAAAATTGTTTTTACTTCTCATATAAAAAAAATAATTACTTTTGAATAAACTTAAAATTAAACAATCATGTCTAATATTCATTTTGAAAAGACAACCGTAGCTTTAGGTACAATTGTGACGATTGCATTGCTTGGTATTATTGGTTATATCATTGCTTTTGGATAACTAAAAAGATATTCCGGAAAAATCACCTGTTTCACGTGTGGAACAGGTTTTTTATCTTTACATCATAAAGACTTTCTATTATGCCTTTTAATACAATCTTTGGATGGTTGATGAAAAAAAGAAATCATCAAATTGATCTCTTTAGGAAATACCCTATTGAAGTTCAAACTGAAGTTTTCGATCTATTAATCAAACAGGGAAGGGAGACTGAATACGGAAAACACAATGATTTCTCAAAAATAAAATCAAAAGAAGACTTCAAGCAACTTCCATTGCAAACCTATGAAGAATTAGAACCTTGGGTAAACCGCTTAATGGAAGGAGAGCAATTTTTGCTATGGCCGGAAAAAACAAATTGGTTTGCCAAATCCTCCGGTACGACAAATAGAAGTAAATTCATTCCTATTACAAAATCTTCACTCGAAGACTGTCATTACAAAGGTGGAAAAGACCTGTTAGGAGTCTATTATCAAAATTATCCCGATGCGCAAGTATATAAGGGGAAGACACTCGTTATTAGTGGTAGTGCGGAACTCAATAAAAAAAATAAAAAAGTTTATTATGGTGATTTATCTGCCATTATTGTAAAAAACCTTCCTTGGTATATTGAAGCACGAAGGACTCCTTCGAAAGAAATTGCATTAATGGATAACTGGGACGAAAAACTTTATAAAATGGCTAAAACAACAATGGAAGAAGATGTTTCTATTCTTGTAGGTGTTCCCAGTTGGACAATGATACTCATCCAAAAAGTTTTAGAATTATCAGACAAAAAAAACATTAAAGATGTATGGCCGAACTTAGAGCTTTACATGCATGGCGGTGTGAGTTTTACTCCTTATAAAAAACTTTTTAAAGAACTTATTCCTCCACCAATGAATTATCTTGAATCTTATAATGCCTCTGAAGGTTTCTTTGGTATTCAAGATATTAAAAATTCTGAAGATTTATTATTGATGTTGGATTATGGCATCTATTATGAATTTATCCCAATGAGTGAATACGATGGTATCCATTCAAAAACAACACTTTCTTTAGAAGAAGTTGAGACAGGCGTTAATTATGCAGTTGTCATCTCTACCAACGGTGGACTTTGGAGATACATTATTGGAGACACCATTGAATTTAGCTCGACAAAACCATACCGATTTAAAATCACAGGAAGAGTCCAAAGTTATATCAATGTCTTTGGTGAAGAAGTTACCGTAAAAAATTGTGATGAAGCAATTGAGTACGCTTGCTTAAAAACAGGTGCTATTATTAAAGAATATACCGTAGCTCCTGTATTTATGGACGGAAAAGAAAGAGGAGCACATGAATGGGCTGTTGAATTTATTACTCCACCAAAAGATGTTAATCAATTTAAAGAGTTCCTTGATACCCGATTAAGAGCATTGAATTCTGATTATGATGCAAAACGATCTTATAACATGGTTTTAGACTTTCCCGTTATTAATAAGGTAAAAAAAGGGAGTTTTGAAGAATGGCTAAGAAAACAAGGGCGACTTGGTGGACAAAACAAAGTACTTCGGTTATCAAATCAAAGAAATATATTGGAACAAATTTTGCAAATTAGTGCAGAAAAGTAAAATAACATGAAACATCTCCTTGTTTCCATTATTCTTTTTATCTCATTTTTATCTTTTGAGCAAACAATTCAATGGAAAAAAATATCAGAATTTAAAACCCTGTCTAACATCTGGAATATTGATGAACAAGGAAACAGATATTTTGCAAAAAATGACATCATTGAAAAATTTGACTCCACAGGAAATTTACTTTTTTCTCAAAGCATCAAATCGATTGGAACTATTTCAAATATATCAATTCTAAATGCATTGAAAATTGTTCTTTTTTCCGAAGAACAACAGCTTGTTTGTTTCCTTGATAACACATTGACTTTATTGGAAGACTGCATTGACTTGAATGAAAAAGATATATCTTTAGCTAAAATCACTGCAGCTTCTTCCCAACCCGACAAAACTTGGGTAATTGACAACTATAACCTCACACTGCACCTATTAGATTTATCTTTAAGTCAACAGGAACAAAAAACCATTAACTTACAGGGAGTTTTGCAGTTATCAAAAGTAAATCAATTGATAGAAAGAGAAAATCAATTGTTTCTTTTAAGTCCCAATGGAATCTATCATTTTGATTTATATGGTTCTCTTTTACATTTTTTTGAAGTAAAAGAAATTGTTGATTTTGACGTTGTCGGGAAAAGTCTTTACTATATAAAAGACAATCATCTCTTTTTACAATCGCTTGAGTATCCTGAAAAACTAAAATTAAATCTACCCGATGAAATGAAAAATATATCATCTTTTAAAATTATAGGAGGTATATTTTACTTTCAAACACAAGGATAAATCA
>JALWLM010000185.1 GCA_027084145.1 Crocinitomicaceae bacterium
ATATCTAGTGATACCAAAACATTAATATTTATTTTAGTTTTATTCTTTTTTATAGCTTACACAACACATATTTATCATTTCAATCCTATGTTAGGCTTATTCGGATTTCACTTCTATGAAATAGAAATAGAGGATGGGGCTAAATTTATATTGATGACAAAAAAGTCACTGTTTAATACAAAGCAAATTAAAAAAGTCGTTCAGGCAAGTGATTATATTTTAATAGAAAAGGAAGAATAGTTTTTTTGGAGGATTTGGTGATGAACATTACAGCAATGCTAAGAGTAAACGGAGAAACTGCAATTAAAAGAGTTAGAATATCTCAGGCTATTCAGCATGAGCTAAGGGATTATATTCTATCCCCATTAAATAATTATATTAGCTGTGAAAGAATAGAGTTTACTGGTGAATTTAAGCCAGATGATGATCAAATTCTGACGATAGAAAACTTTCAGCTTCCTTTTAATATTGACTTTATCCACAATATATTAAGTTTGGAAGCCTTACAAATAGAAGATATCGAGAAAATATACGGTTTGATATTCAGTGAACCTGATAGAAACGAAATAATATTCCAAACTTTTGATTCAAGAAAAATCTTAGGAAATAAAAAATGGTATGAACTTGTCCACCATAAAAATGACTTTGTTAGGTTTGAGAATAAAGGAATAATAATTGATCAAAGAATAGATGGTGTTTATTTAATAAAGGAAAAGACTTTATTGTTCAAGTCTTTTCACAACATATCAAGATTATTTGATATTAGAAATTATTACAGGGAAGCGACGGATGAGGAAATTAAAAATTTCGCAAGCGATGGACTAATAGATGTTGATAGAGTTGACGATTTAATTGAAGTTGCGGATACTCAGACCAGAAAATACATATTTCTTATTCAGAAAAATGGCATATTGGCAAATCTTCAAGATAGAGATAGATTCTTAAAAGCTAAAGCACTTGCCAATAGGTTTGAAATAGGTGATTTATTTGATGAAGATAAGTATAAGATCTCAATTCCAGTTGGGAGCAAAAAGAAAACAAAACTTCTCCTGAAATTCTTAAATGAGGATTTATATGAATCACCTTTAACTGATAGTAAATATGAAACAAATTCAAAAAGGAAAATCTCATGATATACAGATCCCCCTCCCCGACCGCAAAGCCCTTGACGACATCGTCTTTGACGCCCTCGGCTTGACCGAAGAAGAGCGCAAAGAGGTTTACTGGTCCCTCGCAGAACTTGTAAAGGCACGCTTGGACAAGGCGAGGAGTGTTTGAGATGGAGGGGAATAGGAAGGATTTGTACGACAAGCTAATGAACATCTACAATGTAGATATCCAGGAAATCAAAGACTTATCTGACGATTTTATAAGCATAAGTTTAGAAGAAATCAGACAAGAATTACTTAAACTTAGAAATCTCATACCGAAAGGGATGATAGAAAAAATCATCAATTTGATGACAGATAACGAAGTTAATAATGCTCTAAATTCTGCGATTCAGCTCAACAAAGATTTTGAACAAATTAAGCGATTTAGTCCAAGAACGCAAAATATTCAGCAACAGGTTGAGCATTTTATAAAACAAATTAGAAACTCCGTCAACACTCTCATAGCCATTTTAGGTGCTAAAAAGGTTATTCTATCAGATGAATACGTTGAACAAAGATTTAATCAGCTTTCCTTAAGTATTGATAAAAAGTTCAAAAACATAGATGCCTATGAATCGGAAATAGAAAATAGAAAAAAGCAATTTGACGAATTATTAGCCCAACTTCAGGAGATTGCCTCTAAAGAATCGGTTGAGAAATATTCAAAGCTCTTTGACACCGAAGCCAGCAAGTATAAGTATATAGGCATTGCATTCGGAATTCTAAGTATATCTGTACTACTTGCTGTTATTTACCTTGGGGTCATTCTGTATGAAGATTTTATCGCTAAAGTCAACGATGCGTCCATGACTACATCAAAGCTTATAGTTGGAAACTTACCCAGGATTTTCATCTTGTCCATTTCTATATATGTACTATTTAACTTTGTTAAATTGTTTAACATAAACATGCATTTGTATGTTTTGAACAAACACAGGCATAATGCATTAAGGACATTCAAAACCTTCATAGAATCAGTAGATGACAAATTAGTAAAGGAGCAATTAACCCTAACAGTAGCGAAATATATTTTTGATATGCACTCAACAGGATATATAAAGTCCAGCAAGAGCGGATCTTCAGATTCTAATATAGTTTTATCTTTTATTGATAAGGGGATGAAGCAAATTAGCAGAGAGGATAAAGCTTAGTGGGAGGTAAAGGATGGGTTTTAACGACCCAAGAGGATCAATGTGGAGGAAGTGGGACTTGCATATCCATACTCCTGGTACAAAACTAAATGATAAATTTTCCAGCTGGGAAGAATTCTTATCCACTATTGAAAAAAGTGATTTGTCGGTAATTGGGGTTACAGACTACTTTTCTATTGATAATTATAAAAAAGTTATAGAGTTTAAAGAGAAAGGGAGACTCAAGAATGTAGACCTCATTCTACCAAATATTGAATTTCGGCTGAGTGAAGAGAACAAAGAAGGGGAATTTATAAACATACATATAATATTTTCCCCTTATATTGATATAGATAGGATAGAGAACTTTTTAAATAGGCTACCTCTTTTTAACAAGATATCTAACATAAATTTATTCTGTAGTAGAGATGACTTGATAAGGGTAGGATATGATAAAGCCATTGTGTCTCTTGAAAATTTAATAGAACACTTAGAGGATAATTTCACTAAGGATGAATTTCTACTTGCTGCCCCGTGTAGAGGATATGGAAGCTTTAGACCTGGCTCTGAAGGTAGGAAAGGACAGTTAGCAATAGCTATAGATAAGATTATTGATCTTGTTTTTGGAAATGAACTGGATAGGGAATTTTTCCTAAGGGAAGATAGGTACCCTAGTTTGGATAAACCTTTACCTAAAAAAGGTGTTTTTAATTGTTCAGATGCTCATACTGAAGATGAAATTGGGAAAAAGTATACATGGGTAAAGGCAGATCCAACGTTTAATGGTTTTCTTCATGCTATAAGGAATCCACAAGAACGAGTTTTTATTGGTGAAAGACCGCCATTATTGAAAAGATTAGAAGAATCTCCTTCTAAATTTATTAAAAAACTCGCTATCAAAGCAGTTGGCAACTATGATTATTCAAAAGGTGAATGGTTTAAAGAAGTCCAAATACCTTTTAACCCTGGAATGGTTGCAATCATAGGACACAAAGGCAACGGCAAAAGTGCTTTGGCTGATATTATTGCCCTCTGTGGAAATTCCCACATAAAAGAATCACATTTTTCTTTCTTAAATGAGAAAAGATTCAAGAAGCCACCAGATAATATTGCTCAGTTTTTTGAAGCCAGAATTTATTGGTGGGATGACGATGAATCACAAAGTGAAGGTTTTATATTGCTTTCCGAGACTTCAGATAAAGCACTTACTGAAAGGGTTAAATATATTCCACAACACTACTTTGAAGTCTTAACTGCTGATTTGGAGGGACAGGAAGAGTTTGAAAAGGAAATTAAAAATATGATTTTTCAACACATTCCGGAGGAAGAAAAGTATGGACGGGAAGGCTTTGACCAGTTAGAAGGATTTTTGTCCAAAACATATATTGAGGAAATTGAACCAATAAAGAGGGAAATAGGTAGGTTAAATGAACAAATAGTATCTTTAGAGCTAAAGAAACTTCCAGAATATATTAAGCATATTAAGGAGAAAAAGCGTGCAATTCAGAGAGAAATTAATAACTTAAACAGAATATTAGAAGACAAAAAGAAACAAATGCAAGAGCTTCGTTCATTCTTAGAAAACTCGGAATCTAAACTGTCTCAAATAAATGAACTTGAAGAAGAGAGAAATGAACTTGATGAAGAAATAAGGAATCTTAAGGATGAAAAGGCAAAGATATTAAAAAGAATAGAGGAAATAAAATATATAAAAAGATGGTTAATAAACTTAAAAAGTAATATATTAAAAGAGATTCAAGAAAAAAGGGAAATTTTTAAAGAGCATGGAATAGATCCAGAAGAAATTATTAAAATTGAGATCAAAGATGGGCTGATAGAAAGCATTGAAAATGAATACAATAAGAGAAGATCGAAAATTGAAGATGATTTATCTGATAGGGAAAACAAGTTGAAAAATATTATAAAGCAAGAGAAGGAGCTTAAGCAAAATCTTGAAGAAAAGGAAAAAGAGTATCAAAGTGTTAAAATCTCTATAAGAGAAATTGAGGAAAAAATAAAAGAACTCATTGGAGATGTAACACGCTCCTATTCGCTAAAATGGTTGGAACAAGAAATAGAGTTTGTAGAAAAAAATAAATTAGAAAATGAACTTAGAAGTCTAGAAGAACAAAGAAGGGACCTTGCTTTGGAGATTTTTAAAAAATTAAGACATAGGATAGATGTATATGAAAGACTGAAAAGGAATGTTGATGAAGTATTAGGTAAATATGTTGACAAGCTGGATAGTATGGGTTACCGCTTTTCCATAGAAGCTAATATAAACATTAATAAAGAGAAATTTAGGGATCATTTTCTTAATATTATTGACCATAGAGCTGCTGGAACTTTTTATGGAGAGGAAGAGGGAAAGAAAAAACTAAATGAACTTTTAAATAATGCATCATTTTCAACGGAAGAAGGCATAAAAAATTTTCTGGAAAAAATTACTGAAGCATTGAACAAAAATCTTTTTGGGAATGAAAACAAGACATTTCCGATTAAGCAAGTTAAAGGCAGGAACATTGATCAGAAAAAAGAAAATCTGAAAGAATTATATAATTTTGTTTTCTGTATAGACAGCTATTTAGAGCCTAAATACGAACTAAAACTTGGAGATAAAGAATTAAGCTTATTGTCTCCAGGTGAGAAAGGTGCGTTGCTAATAATATTTTATTTGATACTTGATCAGAGCGATATTCCATTAATAATAGATCAACCTGAGGAGAACTTGGATAACGAAAGCATATATAGGATACTCATACATTTCCTGAATGAAACAAAGAAGCGTAGACAAGTTATAATAATTACTCATAATCCAAATTTAGCTGTAGTAGCCGATGCGGATCAGATCATTAATGTAAGAATAGACAGAGCAAATAATTATAGGTTCTTTGCAAAACATGGTTCGTTAGAGAATAAGGATATTAATAAGGTGGTTACTGATATTTTAGAAGGAACCTTGGAAGCTTTCAGGATAAGAGACGGTAAGTATATTAACAGAATTTAAGAAAATTAGTGGTTTAATATATTATGGAAAAAGAAACCATAATAGTCATGAATTTTTGAACATTAGTGATAGGAAGAGCGTGGGGAGTGTTTGTTCTATCCCTAATAGTCTCCCACTACTATTGATAAGGGAATGAAGCATATCGGTAGACAGGATAAAAATAAAAAAGAAAAGCGAAAGCTAAAGGACGCTCAGATAGGTTCTTCTGATGGCGTCCCGGTTCAGGAGCTCGGCGGAGCTTCCCTCATCCACAACCTCCCCCAGATCGAAG